>JAKLZD010000027.1 GCA_024256245.1 Candidatus Methylarchaceae archaeon HK01M | reverse complement strand
TTGAAAGATAGTATCTATCCATGATAACAATGTCCCTCCTTTTCAAGGCAGGCTTTATGTTATTCTCGACATCCTCCCTTCTATCCTTACAGAACAGCTCAAACTCGGTCTCTGGGTTGATATCATCGAGGCCTTTCATGGCAAGTTCGGCTATCTTCTTCCCCCATTTCCCTTCTGTAGGTTCATGAAGTAATGTCACGGAATATCCATCTTTATGCAAGACGTTTCTCAAAAGTTCTGCATTTGTTGTCTTACCTGCTCCATCTATGCCCTCGATAGCTATAAGTAGACCCTTTTTGAGGACCTTTTTAGTCTTATTATCCTGAATCAAGTCCAACCCACAAGAAGATAATGTATTGTTAATTATTTTTTTGGGTTAATTTACAGAGTTCCAGCCATCTTGTTCATTATCTCAGTTATAATCTTTTCAGGAATATCGAGTAAAGAGTTCACATAGTGAAAATAAGTTTCAAAACTACGTGAGTGTCCATAAAAGGTAAATAAAGGAGACCCTAGCCTTTCTTCCTTTGTTTTTACTCTTCTTTCTTTGAAGAGAATTCATTTGGCGAGATGTAATCTCCATATTTTCTCCTTGCTTTTTCTAGCCTCTGCCTCTGCTCTTTCAATACTTTAAATAATATTTTCGGAGCATCAGGGACGCTAGTCTCATAAATCTTCGTTATCCTGTCTATCTTGGCTAAATTTTCTGGAATCCTGACTGTAAATTGTTTGATGTAGTCTTCTTCAGGGTAGTCTTTACCAAGCACTTCCTTAAACAACCTCTTAAGATCTCCATATCTTGGTATCAGACCACTAGGTGTTTCTATCGCCTCAACTTCCTTATATGATCGTAGTTCCATCCATCTGAGCCAAACCCTCTTATCAGTTTTATCGTTCATGAAATTTCCATCAGAGGCTTTAAGAAAGTAATTCACAGAGAAGATCGGAGGAGGATTCTTTAAGGTTATGCCAAAATTCAGGTTATCCTCTATATATCTGCCTATGAATATGGATAGAAAATCCAGATTCGACATGGGATTGAATTTTCTAACACCTTCCTTTCCTATGGTGGCGGCTGTAGTTTCCGACTCCAGTGATGCACCCTTGGTTATGATGCCATGTACCCAGTTGAAGGATTCCTCCACCGGTACCCATGTATCTGAATCCCGCCCCCCATAGATTATCCCACCAACCACAACACCATGGGGATCGTCGATCCGTGGGTCCATATTCTCCAAAAGCTTCAAGTTGAGTGTGAAGCGGGCGTTTCTGTGTGAAGGCGTTATTTCGTTGCCTTCAGCATCCTTCTTTCCAGGGATCCATTCTCCTGAATGATTGAAACCCCTTTCTGGGATTTCTCCATCCTTATCGATCCAGTAGACACCTTTATCTTCAGTAACCAGCACATTTGAAAAGATGATTTCGCCTGGGCTGTGAAATGCTTTCCATAACACAGGGTCGTCTACAGAGTTTACGCCTTGTATTATCCCAAACATTCCCTTTTCTACATTGACTGCATGTATCTTTTCACTTTTTTTCCTGAGATACGCTATGTCGTCCCCAACTATCGTCTCCCCTTCTATCATGGCGGTAGAAGTCTTTCCACAAAGAGAAGGAAAGGCTCCTGTGAGATAGGTCACCCTGTCTTTTGGGCCATGCACTCCAATGATAAACATATGTTCTGTCAGCCAGCCTTCTTTTGATGCTCTATTTATCGCCAGACGCATCGCCAATTTCTTAAGCCCAATGGTGTTGCCGCCATATTGGGTGTTTACGCTATATACTATCTCCTCTTGAATATCTATGTATATTCTACGTTTGTCTATATTCTTACTTACCCCTCCTTCAAGCTCTCCTTGAGAATGTACAAACTTGAAGAACTGATCAGAGTCACCCAATCTTCTGAATTCCTCATATCCTGGCCTATAGAGCAGGTTTTCGTTATGGGCAACATAGCTAGAATCGGTAAGCTGAACAGCAAGAGTGGAGAACTCAGAATTTATTGGACCCAAACAGAAAAATCCTACATACATCTCATGCCCCTGCATGATATTTTTTAGAATGGTATGAATTTCTTTGAGCCCTTCCTCCCTATCTATTCTGTTTATGTGAGAGCCTAAATCGACGCCCATGGGTAGAAGAAATTTGGTATTTTTTTTATCTCTAGCCTGATCGTAATAGCCGTCAAAATGAATGGTGTGGCCAGCTATGGCAAGTTCCTTCTCTTCTCCGTTTTTTATTGCCGCTTGCCTGATATACTGGATATCCTCTGGTGAATCAGTACAGATAAAAACTTCGTCAGGATTACAAAGTTCGATATACTTAGAAATGAATCGGTGTAGCTTGGGATTATCTATCCTGATGAGTTTTTGGTAATCTTTTTCTCCTAGTCTAGTTTTGAGAAAGCTCATAGTCTCTTTATCTATTTTCTTACCAGATTCTTTTAATTTTGTCTTGGCACTCTCTTTTGAGTTTACCAATATTACACCATCGAACCATTTCTATTATACATTGAGACGAAGTTACAGTTTCCAAACCCTTTAACCTTTAAAAACTTATTGTTCGATTGTTTTATGAAAGATTTACTTTTCGTTTTTTCAGCGAATACCATAAACTATTTATTAGGCTGAAGGACATTAATATATAGTACAACAAAAATATGATTTCTACGTTCTATCAAGAGGTGAGTGGATGAGTCTCCTAAAGCTTCGTGTATCTATGATAGGTACTTTAGCCTTTCTGATAGGTCTCTCTACTCTCTTCTTCGCGATCATTCTGAGCTTTATGGGATCATTAAACATATTTGTGTTGATTATAATTGTAGTGGCTTTCAATCTTTTTCAATGGCTTTTAGCACCTTACATGATTGATGCAATGTACAAGGTTAAACCAGTCACAAAAGATGGAAATCCAAAGCTTTATGGTATCGTCAAGATGCTCAGTCAAAGAACAGGCATAAAGATGCCAAAGGTAATGATTGCCCGCATGCCAATCCCAAATGCCTTTGCGTATGGTTCGCCTATTTCAGGAAAAAAGTTAGCGGTTACTGATACCCTGTTGGATACGCTCGAAGATGAAGAAGTAGAGGCTGTCATAGGACACGAGCTGGGTCACCTCAAGCATAGAGATGTTCAGATAATGATGTTCGCCTCGGTCTTGCCAGCGATCTTTTTTTTCATAGGATACTCCTTCATGCTCTCCGCCTGGTTTGGTGGTGGTAGAAGGCAAGGTGAGGGGGGGGCTGCCATATTGATAGGAATCGCTTGTATGGCGATTTACTGGTTACTATCCCTTTTCGTCTTAGGATTGAGTAGATTAAGAGAATACTACGCTGATAGGCATAGTGTCTCGGTGGCGGATGATGGAGCTCGTAATTTATCAGAGGCATTGGCAAAGATAGTGAGCTACAGCGCAAATGTGAAGAGGCAGCCACGAAACCAGGTGGGCCTATCCAATAGTTTTCGATCCCTGTTCATAGCCGATCCAGAGAGGGCTGGGAAAGATTATCAAGAGATAGCGAAGATTTCAGGATATTCAGTAGATCAGAAACTCGTTGAGGAAATACTCTCAAGAAAGATTAACACAACAGATAGGATCTTGGAGCTATTTTCAACTCACCCCAACATAGTTAAGCGCCTCAGAGCTTTACAAAAATTTGGCTGAGTACTATCAAAATTCACTAAAAGGAAAAAGAAACTTAAACGGAGTTTGGATTCGTATTTAGTAACTAGATAGACTCAGAAGACAAAGCCTGTCATGCTCAAATTAGTTTATCACAACCGTACTCCCACCAATCTCTCTGATGGTATAAGATAGCGCTTGTGTTCCAGTCAATGTACCTACGCGGTTTACTGATAATGCTGGCAAAATCATCAAGCAGATAGAATGAAAAATGGGATAGTTTGATAGGTAGTAATTTTTCATTCTCGTTTTAAATTAAAATTACAACGAAAAGATAGATTCAACCTCGAATTTAGCTTCAATAAAGAGTCAGGTATCATTGTGGTATCCCCAGTTTTATTTTATCCTTCCACCTAATAAATCCTCATAAACCTTTCTCATATGATAAGCCACTTCGGCCGATTCCTCGCTTAAACTACACCTACAAGCTTTGCATTTTGTGCAGATGATCCATCCACATCTGGGACATACTTCAGCTTCATTTACACTAAACTTCTCCCCACATTTAAAACAGTATACTTCAGGCTTTGCCAAGAACTTAAGATAATTTTCTATCAATCTAGAAACAGGGATTCTCCTCTCACTTGCAGCCTTCTTACCTGCCTTCAATACATCTTCACCTATAGATACAGTCAACTTCATCTTTGGATTGGTTGTATTCATACATCTAAGTAAGTAAGAACTAAATATTTAACATCTACTTCTCTATCTTACACCATTTCCCTTTTCCTTCATAGAACGAAACTTTACACACTGGTAATCTTTTTGAAAGTTCATCAAATATCCATTTTGTAATATTCTCTGAAGTAGAAAATTCAAATAACTCGTTAAGATTCCTATGATCGAGTTTCTCTAAGATTTCTTTACAGATTACTTTCATATCTTCAAAATCCATTATCATATTCTCTTGATACGTTTTACCACTCTTTAGTTCACCCTCGATTTCTATCAATATCTTTGCAGTGTGACCATGCATTGGTTCACACTTCGAATGATCCTTTAATGAATGAGCATAATCTATCCAGAATTCCATACCCAGTTTCATTCTACTCACGCTTCATCGGTTCCCTCTTAATAACTAAATTATGTTGAACTATGTATCGATTCATAAGATATTGCTTGATGTTAACCCTATCTTTTTAAAACTTCTTAACCCCTCCAAAACATCTTCTAAATCTTCTATGAATTTTGGAATAAACTTTATTGACACTCTCTTTGTTTTTTCTAAATGTCAATCGATCACCTCCCTCAAAAACCTCTTTTATTTCCCCAAAGAATGATCTGAATCCTGGGTGTAAAGTGATAACCATTCTCTTCACAGAATTTAACCAACCATTTACTTCTCTTCGCCAACTCTTCCTTTTCAAAGCCTTCAGGCATCAATAGAATTCTGTTTATTGGAATATCGTATTTCTTGATCAATCTCTGGACCTCATCCAAATCATATTCGTCCTGCACAACATACTTAAAGAAAGAGTTGGGCAAATTCCTATAATATTCATAAGATTCTTGCTTCTCTCTTAGATCGATCGGATTCTTAGAGCTCGTCAGTTTTGGCGAGATATTCCACTGATCTACTAACTGTTCTATTTCTGGCTTTGGTATTATGGTTCCGTTACTTTCAACTTCAACATAGAAAACTCTCTCTTTGAGAAAACGTAATAATAAAATTAATTCATCTTGCTGAAGCATTGGTTCTCCACCAGTGAGAACTAGATGCTTACAACTATACTTCAGGATCTCTTTCTTAACTTTATCCAATTCCATATCTTTGACTTCTTTTTCTTGATCGTAATTCTCCCAATCCCACGTATACTTCGTATCACACCACTTGCAACTAAGATTGCACAAGGCCATCCTAAGAAATACCGCGGGTTCACCTAAGTTCGGTCCTTCACCCTGAATCGAATAGAATATCTCGCTCAGTTTCATCTCTCATACACCGTTGGATCTGGAATTCCTATATCTTGAAAGGCCCTCTTTCTCTCTCTACAACTACTACAGACCCCACAATGTTTCTCTCCACCCTTGTAACAAGACCAAGTCAATTCATAAGGAACTCCAAGTTTTGTCCCTAGACTTACGATCTCACTCTTACTCATCTTAATAAATGGAGCCTCTATAACTAGATCAGGGTTATCTGTTGCAAGTCTAGATGCATGATTAAAGGCTTCAACAAACTCCTCCCTACAATCTGGATAAACTCCTCTATCAGAAAAGTGGGCAGCATAAAAAACATGATTCACTCTGATACTGATTGCATATCCTACTGCAATGGACAAAAAGATTGAATTTCTGTTTGGAACAACCGTGAACTTTAAAGAATCGTAATGTTTTAGTTCTCCAGAGACTTCAGGAATCTTTATTTCAGGACTTGTCAGAGCTGATCTTAAAATTTCCTGTAGAGATGAGATATCTATCACTTTATGGTCAATATTCAGTTTTGATGTAATATCCTTTGCAACCTCTACTTCTTTAGAATGTTTTTGGCCGTAGATAAAGGTCAGAGCATAGGCTTCGTATCTATCATTAAGTATTTTATACAATAAAGTTGAGCTGTCTATTCCACCAGAAATTATTGTTAATGCTTTCTTCATTCTCCCCTTCAATAGTTATACGTCCAAACATGTAATAATAAATATTTAAAAGTATGTTTAAGGCTTCCGTAAAGTTATCGTTGAATGGCTGACGTTCTGGGTTTTCCTTCTTAAATGCACTAAATATCTACCATCAACTGACCTAAATCATACTCGCTCTAATTATGATAACTAGTAATCGGTATCAAGCCTGTCCTTTGATAGTTACTATAAAGTAAAAATACTAATGTACATAAAAAAACCCAATCATGACAATTATCCCAGCTTTCACTTTAATAATTAACATCTCATCCAATTTTATTCATAGACCTTTAGAATCTTAATTAAGTTGACAGTATCAAGAACGATTTATCCAAGTTTTCGAATCTTTCAATAATTATGCTATGAATTTTCAAATAATACCATCAATTGTCGATCGTTTTTCTTTAAATAGGTTGGGAGAACGTTTATTTAGTTTTACATTTACAGATGCTTAAATGGAGTTTTAGTTGATGTTACCGTCAAGCGATGTCAAAAAGGATATCTTTGAACGCTACAACAGGAAGCCAAAGGGATGGCATGTCCTTGTCAGAAGAGATCAAAGAGGGCACTACGACACCATATTCTTGCATGGGAAGGATGTGTGGTTCATAAAAGAGGAGCCGGTCAAACCATATGAATTGGTTGGGTTCGGTATTGCGGATAAAGTTGATGATGAAGATGCGCTCAGTAGTATCAAGCCATACCAGTTTGGTTTTAGACCAATCCCTAAAAAGCATATAGCTGAGACGATAAAAGCCTTTAGAGATAGAAGAAAGATAGAGAGCGTTATAAGCAAGATCATGACTATAAAACCGGTACCCTTCGATGAAATAACGAGTAAATTGGCAGTCCAAGGACCGATACTCTACCCCAACAATCCCATAAATCTCCTATCCAATCAAGATGAGATTGATCTGAAGCTCAGGAGTGAACTAGAGAAGCTCTTATACAGAAAGTATCCTTACTTGCTTACCACTTACCTTTAATCATTTACTAAAATTTTGGACATGATCAATGCATCTCCATTATCCGGATAATAATTAAAAATCAGACCTGCCTCCCTAAATCCAGATTTCTTATAGAAATTGATTGCTCCTTGATCGTCTTTCCTCACTTGGAGTTCTACTTCTCTAACCTTTTTAGAAAGAAAATTCAAGCTCTCTCTTATTAGATTGCTACCGATACCCCTTCTCCTGAGTTCTGGCATTACAGCAATAGACATTATAGTGCCTTTAATGCCTATCACAGAAGATATTGCGTACCCTATAATGCGCCCCTTCTCTTCGTCAACGAAAAACCCCTCAGGCTCTCTCATCAAGAAGTAAAGAAAGATAGAGCGATCATATGGATACTTGAAGGAAATCCTCTCGATATCTAATACTTGATTTAAGTCCTGCTTTCGACACCTTCTTATCAAATCTGCAAATATAGACTTATAAGAATTTTATATTGGTTCTTCTTGGAGCTCTAAATATTTAATAAGCAAACATAGCTTCTTAGAACTGTGCCGAGGTAGCTCAGCCTGATTTAAAAAGGCGAAGGAGAGCATCCGGCTGAAGACCGGAGTGTCGTGGGTTCAAATCCCACCCTCGGCATAACGCTTTAAGACCCTCCGGGCTAGCTTTGAATTACATGCTAGCTTTGAATTACATTATACTAATATAATTATTTAAATGTAGAAATCATATTCTAGATTGGAGGTAAATGTGTTGCCAATCTTCGCCGTGTTTATGAAGCATACCCCTGAATCCTGTCTCATGTTCAACACCGAGGTTAAGAACAAGTTTAAGGAAGCCGTTGGGGCAAGAGAGGAAGCCGCTAAAAAACATGAAATCAAAATTATTAGTGCCTACACTACACTCTTAGATCATTCGGTCTATTTTATTGTTGAAGCCCCATCCCAGCAAGCGGTAGAAAACTATTTCGTCGAGATAGGCTTTGCATTCTGGAATGACGTGGGAATCCGACAAGCCAAACTAGTAGAAGACGTAATAAAAAAGATCATGGGGTAGAAAAGAAGACTCTTTCTTCTCCTTTTTTATCTTCCATCTCCCCTTCTCCTTAAGAGCGCGAAATACCTATAAAATTATGATTCTATGGCAAAAGTTTTTTCTGACTCATATGTTATCAGGTATACTGCTGAACCGACTGAGTAAGTGATTTTAATGTCTAGTATTTTCGCTCCCTTTTACTGAAATAAAATATTATTAAAAAAGTATGGGTAAATTATAAGCCCTAAACCTCATAACGTTCAAATTGCCTTCAGATTGATTGATTGTCCTCATTTATAAAAATTTGAAAATCGACTGCCAAAAAGCTAAAATATTAGCAGATCGAGGCAGAAGTCGAGGTAGATGAATGATGAGTAAAAAAGGAGAAAGTTCCCCTGATGCTGCTTTTGAATACGAGTGTAATTGTGGCAAGCACTTTGTCAGTGTTGGCAAGGCCGTAGCACATATCAACAAGTTCAAGGACCATCAGCTAAGAAGAGAAACTGTTTAAAAATAAAAATTCTAAAGAGAAATTCTATCAATAGCAATCACCAATCTTTGTTTACACAATACCTTTTTTAGATTATGTCAACATCTTTTTTCAGAAAGGTAATTTGCCTCTAAAAGTAGGTTAAGTCATATTATATTATCGATAACTAGCATTTCATTTTAGAATCAGACTAGCAACTCTTCCTTACTTAACTAAGCTCAACATATCGATAAATCTTCACCTTTGAAAATCGGTTCACCGTTATAGTTTTCAATTCTGTTCTCCTATAAAAGTGAGCTCCTTCGTGAATATGGAAGGCCGCCGCCGGGATTTTCGTATTCATTCATATCGAACCCGGGCTAAGGGCTTTCTACATGGATCCACAGGCCCCTGTGACTACCACTACACCACGGCGGCCATCTATGCCGTAATATATTCCCCCCTCACATTATCTGACTGAGGACTACGGCTTGGGCGGGATTTAATATGAAGAGCTTTTAAAATGTTATGGATAAAAGAGCTAACAAGAGAGTGTAAGGTTGAGCTTGTAAAGACTAACGCTCTGCTATGCGCCTTTGGCTTTTTTATGTTCTTCACCAAAAGTTTTCTCAACCCAACCTCTGATTTCATCTCTCATACGCCTAAAAAGGGCCATCTTTTCATCCTCTCTTCCAATGAAATCTGAAGGTTTGTCAAAACCTTTATGAAGGTATCTTTTCCCGCTTGGGAAGAAAGGACAGGTCTCTTTCCCATAGTCATAGACTGTAGCCACATAGTCAAATTTCATCCCACGGAATTCCTCCACACTCTTTGAAAGATGTCTCGAAATATCGATGTCGATCTCCGCCATCACCTTGATAGCGTAGGGATTCACGCGTGTAGGTTCTATCCCAGCACTGTATGCTTTATATCGAGCACTATAGAGAGCCCTTAAAAATCCTTCCGCCATCTGAGACCGGGCTGAATTATGTGTACAGATAAACAAGATGCTCTCCTTTTTATCGACCTTCAATATTCCTCTTGCTATGAGTCTTACCGATATTCGATATAGGTACCACTGATAAGAATAAATGCTCCCACCATGCTTGGGTTTGTCATTTAGTATATGGAATTCCGTCTCTTTTAAAAGACATTATATGGTACCCATAATAAGACCTACTGTGTAATCGTCTCAACCAAACTTGCCAGTTATGTACCTCTCTGTAAGTTCATTCTTGGGATTTATGAACATGTCCTTCGTCCTTCCGTACTCGATGAGTCTTCCTAGATATAAGAAGGCTACAAAATCGGAAACCCTTGCTGCTTGTTGTAAGTTATGAGTCACAATTACCACTGTATAATTTTCCTTGAGCCTTTGTATCAAGCCTTCTATTTTTGCTGTCGCAGTAGGGTCGAGTGCGGAACAAGGTTCATCGAAAAGTATGACTTCTGGTTTCACTGCCAATGCCCTTGCTATGCACAATCTCTGTTGCTGTCCACCTGAAAGTCGTAGAGCTGATTCTTTCAATCTGTCGTTAACTTCATCCCAAAGTGCTGCTTCTCTCAACGCTTGTTCTACATCCTTTTCAAGCTTCTTCCCGTTCACCATGTTATGAATTCTCAATCCATATGCAGCATTATCGAAGATCGACTTAGGGAATGGGTTGGGTTTTTGGTGTACCATTCCTACCTTTTTTCTGAGCTCAAAAACATTTATCTTTTCATCATATATGTTAACTCCATCGAGAAACACTTCTCCAGTAGTGCGACACCCTTCTATAATTTCGTTCATCCTATTAATAGCCCTTATGAAGGTTGTCTTACCACATCCAGATGGACCCATTATAGCTGTGACACTGTTACTTTTTATTGAAAGACTCAAATCTTGAAGGATGTGTCTATCTGTGAACCAAAGATTCAGATTTCTAACATCTATCTTATCTTTTACCATCCTAACGTCATCTTTCACCGTTTTACTCTCTGATAGTTGAACTGTCCTATACTGATCTGAGAAGATTCTTCCTTCACTTCTACTGAGATCGGTCATTTTTATCTTTGCCTCCTAACAAGGTAATTTCTTAAAAGAAGAGCCCCTAAGTTTATTATTAAAAACATAGTGACCAGAACGAGTGAAGCACCAAATGCCCTATCAAAAGCAGCGGAGGTATGACCTTGTGTTGCCAGCATGAAGATATAAACTGGTAAAGAGCCGACGGCATCGAATATAGAGATTGGCAAAAATGCCTCAAGACCAGACCCGGCCGTTAGTAGGATAATAGCAGTCTCCCCTATCGCCTTCCCAAGACCGAGCAATATCCCCGTTATTATACTTGGAGTTGCACTTCTCAATACAACGTTCCACATCGTCTGCCATTTTGTTGCACCAAGAGTAAGGGATGCTTCTCTGTAAGAATTTGGTACAGCCCTTATCGCTTCTTCAGACACTCTAACCGTCCATGGGAGGATCATGAATCCCAATGCAAGACCACCAGAAAGCAAAGAAAATCCAAATAAATAGTGAACAAAAAAAGCCAGTCCAAACAACCCTATTATGATAGAAGGAATTCCTGCAAGGGTTTCTACAAAGAACCTTATCGTCTTAGTTAGAATGTTATCAGATGCATATTCAGCGAGATATATCCCTGAACCTATACCGATAGGGGTAGCGAAGAGCAAACAGATTGCAACGAGAAGCAAAGAGCCGACTATCTGCGGGAATATTCCTCCATACTCAAAACGGTATGGGTAACTCGTTAAGAACTCAAGGCTTATAATACCTACACCATTCACATATATGTAGACGATTATTGACAATAAGATAAAAACAGATGTCAGACCAGTAACCCATAGAAAGGCTTTTACAATTCTTTCCTTTCTTTGTTCGTTCATCTTTCAATCATACCTCTTTTTATTGCATATCTTGCCATCAAGTTGATGATAGCAACCAAAACGAACAAAACGACCCCTATTGCAAATAATGCATGCTGATGTTGGGAGCCCCATGCCACATAACCATACTCCATGACTATCGTTGATGTCAATACCCTAACGCTATCCAAGATAGATGTTGGAATCCATGGTATGTTTGGATTTCCTATCACCATATAGACAGCCATAGTCTCACCTACAGCATTTCCCATTCCTAAAATCAGAGAGGCTAGTATCCCAGACTTGGCATTTGGTAAAGTTATGTTTCTGACCGTCTGCCATTTTGTTGCACCAAGAGTAAGGGATGCTTCTCTGTAAGAATTTGGAACAGCCCTTATCGCATCTTCAGAAATGCTTATTACATGAGGCAAAGTCATTATTGAAAGAATTATCCATCCAGCAAGTATACATTCTCCTCTTCCTCCCAAATTATCCCTTATGAATGGGACTATCAACATTAAACCAAAGAATCCAAGAACTATCGAAGGAACTCCGACGAGCATCTCAACACTTGGCTTGATTATATTCCTAACCCAGTTTGGAGCGAATTCTGCAAGGAAGATGGCACAAGGGATACCTATAACTAATGCAATAAACACGGCACCGACTCCAACAATTACTGTACTGACAATTATGGGCAAAATTCCAAATTCGTTAGTTTTTGGGTGCCATATTAGACCAAATATGAAATCCAAGTTAATGGCAGACCATCCTTCGGACAGCATGAATGCGATTATAAAAAATACTATAAGGATCGAAGAAGTTGCGGAAAAGAGCAAAATCTTCTCAATTATCTTTTCTTCGATTCCTCTCGTTTTTAATCACCTAAGTTTTTAACCATCTAAAACAATCACCTAATTTCTCAAAAAAGGTGGTAAAAAAGTCTTATTCCACCTTGGTATAACCGAGTTCTTCTACTACTTGTTGCCCTTCATCACTCAAGACGAAATCGATGAAACTTTGAGCTAATGTATTTGGCGTGCCTTTTGTTATTAGCCAGAGAGTTCTGATGATAGGATAATCCTCAGAAAGGACGTTCTCTATGGTCGCCTCGATACCACCTATACTAATTGCTTTCAATGTTCCATCTACGTATCCCAATGATAAGTATGCCATTGAATTATCGTCCGTGGCAACTATTGCTCTCACTTCGCCGTTAGACGTTTTAACCAAAGCTTCTCCAGCTATCTCTTTTCCAAAGGACTCCATCACCTTTTCTTCAAATATACCCCTTGTGCCAGAACCTTCTTCTCTTGTGATCAGGTTAATCGGAGCATCTTCACCTCCGACATTGCTCCAATTGGTTATATCTCCAGCGAAGATTTGAGCAATTTGCTCTAAAGTCAGATCGTCTATGGGATTGCTTGGATGCACTATAATCGCAACACTGTCTTTTCCGATAGCAACTGGTTGTAAGTCTGGCCATTGATCGAGTTCAGACGGTTTTAAGTCTCTGGACGCTGCACCTATGTCTATGAGACCGTCCCCTACAAGCTGTATTCCTGTGCCTGACCCACCTCCGCTTACTGAAATTCTTGTACAAGGGCAGACTTTTTCCATATAAAGGCGGGCGCATTCTTGAGTTATCGGCAGTACTGTTGTCGATCCTGCGATCTTTAATTCTCCACCCACTGGACGTGCGAATTGTAATGCAATAAGGCTTATAGCAACGATCACAATTGCTACTATCACCATGGCTATTATCGTATTACGTTGCAAACCATCACCTCTGAGCTCTCCTTCGATGAACAGAATATATATTTTATCGATATTATCTATATTTTGCTATATATTCTATATAGAAAATCTTTATCCGATAATGCACACAATCGTAAATATTTTTAAAGGCTTCCATTCTTGTTGAAGTAAAATTATTTATAAACAAATTTTCTCCTTAACCAAGATTAGAGTTATTCTTCCAGGGTTCCTCTCTTTTTATCTTATGATCCACTTTTCTATCGTATTGTGCACACCTTAAGCTTTTTGGGCTTTCTTATCTTCTAATGGGTAGACGTACTCTCTTACTATTTTCATCTCATCCTCTAATGTCGGGACTATGGCCTATCACTTACTCCTTAATTAATTGGTAAAAAATATGATCATAAAAATGATTTTGTATAAGATAACAACAGAATTCTATTTTCGTAGTTCGTATATCGATGAAAATATGGAATATCTATCTGTTTGTAAAGTTTTTATCTAACCTCTTATGGTATGGTGTGCTAATACGTTGACTGGCAAAATTTTTCCATAAGGATGATGATGATGGAAAAACTATCCAAAGAAAAACCTCCTCAAAGAAGAAGATCTAAAGAGACAAAATGCTTTGGTCCTATCCCCCACCTCGAGGAACTCGTTCCTCCGGACTGGTGGAGGCGTATATTTAATTCACTTTACCTGAAAACAGATGCAGATCTCGTGGACGATCAGAGCGTAACCCGTCGAGAAGTCGATATGATCTCAAGAATCCTGAAACTTTCTCCTGAAGATAAGATTCTGGACCTATGTTGCGGTCAGGGGCGCCATACTCTGGAACTGGCAAGGAGAGGTTTCAAATACGTCGAAGGATTGGACCGCTCCCATTATCTGATACAAAAGGCCAAATCGTCTGCTAAAAGAGATGGTCTGAATGTTAGATTTAGAGAAGGCGATGCCCGAAAACTGCCATATCCAACCGATACCTTTGATACGGTTTTGATGCTGGGGAACAGTTTTGGCTATTTCGATACCATCCAAGATGACCTAAGAGTTTTAGAAGAGATGTTTAGAGTTTTAAAACCTTGGGGTAAGGTGCTCATCGATGTCTCTGATGGAGAATATTTAAGAAAAAATTTTCAAACTCGCTCTTGGGAATGGATAAATAAGAATTACTTTGTATGTAGGGAGCGCTCCCTTTCCGTTGATGGAGAGCGTCTGATATCGAGAGAAGTGATTACCCATGTGGAAAAGGGCGTGGTTGCCGACCAATTCTACGCAGAAAGGCTTTACACCAAGGAAAGTCTGATCCAGCTTCTGAAAACAGCAGCTTTCAGTGATATCTCTGTTGATGGTGAAATTTCTTCTAGTTCCCAGAGAAATCAGGATCTTGGCATGATGGAGCGTCGCTTAATTTTTACCGCTGTGGTCAAGAAAGAATGGAACCCCATCAAAAAGAGGTCAAAAGAAGCGGTGAAGAGGGTGATAGTGATTTTGGGCGACTCTAGTAAACCAGACACTTTAAAGCCCTGCTCCATCTTCGATGATGATGATCTGTATACTATTGATCAGCTAAAGTCATCTTTGAGAGAACTTAAAGGCTACCAGTTTTCATAC
>JAKLZD010000146.1 GCA_024256245.1 Candidatus Methylarchaceae archaeon HK01M | reverse complement strand
CACAATTATTTATATCACATTGCTTTAAACGTTATGATCTATCATCGCTCCGCATTAGTTTGTAGATGAAGGATAAGGATTTGATGGCAAGCCATTAGAGATTTAAAATTCTTAGGAGATCTTTACGAGTTTTTCGAACTCATACACGATTCTTGCAATCACTACGTGGACTTCAAGAGGTAAAGGATGGCCGGAATAGATGAAATCGAAATTCGAGGATATTTCTTGAGAGAAGTGGCCTCTTGGGAAACCTCCAACTATTAGAGCAGGTCTCTTGTAATTTACTAACTCCTTCGCAACCCCCTCAAAGGTACTTTTCTTCCCAATTCTTGAGAGGCCCATAATGATAGATGGCTCGATCTCAGATATCAACTCTTTAAAGGATTGATTCTTCATCTCAAGTAGGACTTTGTTATTTGGCGTTACTATCTTCTTCTCTTTGAAGAGCTTCTCTACGAGACCTTCAAACCTGAAGTAGGTTTTTGGAAGCCTGACAGACCTGCCTAAATGTATGGCATGATCTCTAACTGTATGGACATAGACATCCATCGATCCTCTTATGTAGAGAGGGGAAGAAGTTGCTTCAAGGAGGGAGAAGTGAGCTATATCGGGCCTACCCCTTCTCTCAGAGTCCTTTAGCTTTAGCATAGCTGCATGATGATAGCTTCGATCTAGCAACGATTCGCCAGCCTTCTTTCCTTTATATAGAATATGTTTCAAAACCGATGGGTGCTTCCAAAGCTCATAAGGTACCAGCTCTAGAGCAGTCTCGGCAAGAATCAATACGAGCAATCTTCTCAAGTTTAAGGTAATCTTTTATCTTAGCCCTCTTTTATGTTTTTGATTTTGCGTAAACGCATAAAAGACCTTGCCCTTCAAAGAGTTGAAATCCTGCTAGATAACGCCCTCAAGAATGCTAGAGAGGATATGGACTTGGCTCAGAGGCAGGCGTCGATAGCAAGGCGATTATGCATGAAGTTTAACATCAGGTTACCGTATGAGAAGAGACAACTCTTCTGCAGAGGATGTAAAAAATTCATAGTCCCGGGTATAAATGCCCGTGTAAGATTGAAGAATAAGCCGAGGGTTATAAGGATAACATGCCTTGAATGTAGTCATTTGTATCGAAAAGGAATTGATCGAAAATCATAATGATACTTTTTATATCAATTAAATTATTAGATTTTCTAAATGTGAATATCTCCTCTTTCACTGGCGAATATACAAGGGCCTTTCTGAATCTGATAATACTGAACTTATTAGTTGATAGATCGATGAGTGGTCATGATATCGTTCTAGAGACTCATGAAAAGTTGAATATTTTGATAAGGCCGAAAACCATCTACCTCTTTACTCGAATCTTTGAAAACGAAGGCTTGATAATAGGTTATATAGGTAGAGATGAGATAGGAATTTACACAACGACAGATAAAGGTAGAGATTTTCTTAAAAATTCCTCGAACGATATTGAAAAGGGATGATCTCACTTTAGCGGAGGTCGAGAGTATTGAAGAGGATCCTAAGCAAACTTACAATATCGATGTAAGTTTTTTAAAAGGCCATCAAAGGATAAATAAACACCTATAGGATAGAGAGTTATGACTATAGCATATCCTATTGAACCCTAAACTTTAAATTAAAACCTAAATATGGACAATTACAGAGTATGGCCTACATAAAGGCTTATGAATTAGATCAAAAAATTGGGTGTTGAGAAGATTAATGGTTACAGTCTACGATATCCCACAAGACTTGCTTATAAAGAGGTTGGCTGAGGAGTTGAAAAGAAAGTATCCACAGGTTTCACCCCCAGCGTGGGCAATGCATGTGAAGACAGGTTCTCATGCTGAGAGACAGCCTCAGGATAAGGATTGGTGGTATAGTCGTTGCGCCTCATTACTACGCAAGGTCTATCTACAAGGTCCCATAGGGCTGAGCGATCTGAAGCCTATGTATGGAGGGAGGAAAAGAATCGGATACCATCCATCTCACCAAAGATTTGGGGGAGGCTCAGCAATAAGAAAGGCTTTAAACCAGTTGGAAGTATCCGGTCTTGTTACAAAGCAAGAAAAAAAAGGTCGTATCTTAACAAGTCAGGGAAGAGCTTTGTTGGATAGGCTCAGTACAGAAATCTTTAAGGAAATCGTAAAAGTTAACCCCTCACTGGCGAGGTATAAATAAGGTGGTGGAGATGGCTGAAAGGATAGGGATTA
>JAKLZD010000082.1 GCA_024256245.1 Candidatus Methylarchaceae archaeon HK01M | reverse complement strand
GGTTTTGTTGCTATCTGCTATGTATAGAACTCTTCTGATTAATTTAGCTTTGTAGAGTTTCCATGAAACCCAAAAAGCGACATGAATTCTCCCAATACCTGTTGCCGTAGTGAGAAGGATTCTTTTCTGTCCTTTTAGGAAGGCTTCTATGATTCTTTTAACAGCGGATTCCTGATAATATCTTGGCTTCTTATCACATAGCTCTCCCCCTCAAGAGTACGTTTTGAAATAAATATTCGTTTTAGTATTAATCATCATGGATGAACGATCTCACATATCATATGAAAACGTTTGATGGGAAGGATATTCGGGATGAAGTTCAGCAGTAGATCAAAACAGCGTTCTTTGTGTCCGCCTTATCGTAGCGACATCTTTTTTGGGAAGAAGCTTCTTAATAGTGTTGGCGGATCTAACTGATCTTCCCTGATAATGATTGTTGAATAAGATGTAGAGCTCTTTAGCCATGCCCTTTAACTCTTGTATTCTTGGAACCCATTCTTTGAGTTCATCCTCTGAATATTCGTAGTTGTATCTTTCATGAGGTTGTTTTGGGTGCCACCAAGATCTTGCGTCTACTCTGCCATGAAACCTTATGTACGCAATTTCATCAGAAGTGGCTATTGAGCTCGGTCGGGGTAAGCCTGGTAGCTTTGGAAGATCTACATTGACAAAGCCTATCCCCCTATCTCTAAGATGTTCATAGACCGTCTCATTCAGCCAGCTTTCATGCCTGAATTCAATACAGGTTGGAGCATCAAGGCTTATGGCAACTTCTGAAACATAGTCGAGATTTTCTGGGGAGTATTTGAAAGAGAAGGGAAACTGCGCTAGGAAGCATACAAGCATGCCTCTTTGAAGAATTGGGTCGACGCTCTTCTTGTAAGGCTCAAGAGTCTCATCAAACTTCGTTCTTTCATGTGTGAATGTGCTAGGAGTCTTAACTGTGAACTTGAAGTCGCGGGGAACCTTTTGTATCAAGGCTAGAAACATCTTTGGATGGGGAATCCTATAGTAAGTAGAATCGATTTCAACTACACTGAAGAAGCGTGAATAGTAGTTAAGATAATCTTTCTGCTTCAAAGATTTAGGATAGAACTCTCCCTTCCAGTCAGCAAAGCTGTAGCCTGAAGTCCCTACCCAAATCAAGGCTTATCGTTCTAAAGAAAATCACGCTTAAAAGCATATGGATTCTCTTGTTTAACTAATAGATGAATCTCTTTGAACGTTGATATGCAAATCTTTTCTTAAAGATACTAAAGAGAGTAACGTCGAAATCGGCGAAGTTTCCCTAGAGCCATCAAGGAATCCTCAGACTTAGTTAATACTTAATTACTAACACGTGATATCCAAATTGATCGGAGATGTCTGAAGATAAGCTAACATCCTTCCTTAGGACGGGGTCAGATTGGGCTAGGATGAAGACTACTGTGCCAGGGATCTTTATACTCAAACTACCAGCCTACAAGGGCTCACCAACTAGGCTTGCTGTAGAATTGAACCCGGCCGATGAATCAGGCTCACCTACGAAGAAGAGAGGTTTGGTGATCAGGTCATCACAAGAGTTCGAGGAATTCAATAAGCTCTTTCAACACGATAGGCTCTCTTCATTGTTAAAGAGTATCGATAAGACAAACCCTTCTCCTAAGAAGGCTGTGAAGGCTGGAGAGGAAATCTTAGAGATCTAAGATGCCATACGTGTCACACCCATTGATCTACCCAGATACCGTTGAGGATAGGGATTATCAGAGAAAGATAGTCGAGGCTGCAAGTGATAAGAATACGATGGTCATATTACCAACGGCATTAGGCAAGACTGTAATATCAGCTTTAGTAGCTGTAAATATGCTGTATAACTATCGAGACAAGAGAGTTCTCGTCATGGCTCCTACGAGGCCTCTATGCATGCAGCATAAGGATACTTTTCAGAGGATCGTCAGGTTTCCTCAAGATGATTTCACTTTACTGACGGGGAGAGTATCGTCAGATTATAGAGAAGCTATATGGAGGGACTCATCTAGAATAATATTTGCCACTCCTCAAGTTGTTAGAAATGATATCTTGAAGGCAGGGTTGAAGTTGAACGATTTTGGATTATTGGTATTCGATGAATGTCATAGATCTGTTAAGGAGTATGCATACACCGAGGTCGCACAGCAGTACGTGAGGCATTCGGACTATCCACTTATCCTAGGGATGACAGCATCTCCTGGCTCAGGTATCGATAGGGTTAGGATGGTATGTGAATCGCTGTTCATAGAGCATGTGGAATATAGGGAGGATAGCGATCCTGATGTTAGATCATACGTTCAACCCATTCATGTTGAGTGGAAGAGGGTCGATCTACCATTACAGTACCAACCATTAAGAGATATCATAAAAGGTATGTTAGATTCAAAGGTCAAATGGCTTAAGATCAGAGGATACTTGAAGAGTATATTCAAGAATGTTACAAGGAAGCAGCTTATAGAGTTAGGTGCAGAGTTAAGGTTTAATGCTGAGATGACTATAGAAGAGGAGAGAGGGCCGATATATCAAGCTATAATGCAGCAGTCATCGGCATTAACATTATTTCACATGATAGAATTGTTAGAGACTCAGGGGGCTTATACTCTCAAAGCATTCTTAGAGAGGATGGAGAGTGGTGATAAGAGAAGCCATATCACGCTGATGAAAAACAAGATGTACGGAGAACTGCTGAATTTGTTGAATGGTAAGTGCTATGCTGAGCATCCAAAGGCTGAAATGCTGAAGATTGTAGTCAAAGATCAGCTAACAGTTAACCCAAGCTCAAGGATGCTCATATTTACCCAGTATAGAGATACTGCAGCACATCTCGTTGAAGAGTTGAATAAAATAGATGGAGTAAGGGCTGAGAGGTTTGTGGGACAAGCTACAAGGTTAGGAGATAGAGGGTTGACACAGGAGCAACAAGCGTCGTTGATCAATGATCTAAGAAAGGGATACCTGAATACCCTAGTAGCTACATCGATAGCCGAAGAAGGATTGGATATACCTGAGGTGGATTTAGTATTATTCTATGAGCCGATACCATCAGAGATAAGGTATATTCAGAGAAGAGGTAGGACAGGAAGAAAGACTGCTGGAAAGGTCATGATACTTGTAGTCAACGATACTTATGATACGATCTATCTTTATGTATCATCAAGAAGGGTTGAGAAGATGAAAAGTATAGCAAGCAAGCTTAACAGCATTCTTAAGCCCGTATTAAGGATGGGGATGAAGCCTCAAGCCGAGCCTATGACTCAAGAAGAAATTCTAGAGATACAACGTATTACAGGATTAAAGCGTGAGTCATTATTGATTCCAAGTGAATCAAAGAGATCCAAAGATCTTAACAGGGAAGTAGCAAGGGCAGAAAGGACGATCTACTTCAAAATTTTAGAGAGAGGAGCATCAGGGCTGAATGATGAAGAACTCTACTATGAGATGGAGAAAGAAGGCTTTACAAAAGGAGTTATAAATGTGGCACTTTCAAAGCTAACAAAAAAGAAGTATTTAGCCACCAAGAAGAATATATCGTCAATACCGATAAAGAACATACCTGAGGCCAAGATCATGGATATAGAGATAGAAAAGATAATGGCAGGACAGGCAGTAGTATGGGTCGATGGTAAATGGAGGGCAAGGTTGTTACCAAAGAATTATAATGGACCTAGGGAGCTGATAAGGAAGGGTTCAAGCTTCAAAGCTTTATGTGAGTTATACCACGACTTAGGAGTGCTATGTGTAAGGGTGAGGCAGGTGGTTCAGGCATCGAGGTGAAGTCCAAAGGTAATATGTTCATTGAAAAAATCTGTCCATCACTGAGCTCTCATCTATTCATTTTCATAGCAAGAATAATAACTACCTTCTAGTGTAGATAGGCTTGACTTGATTTTCAAAGACAAGGATAAACTCTCACCGAGATATATTCCTAAGTTTCTTCCTCACCGTGAAGAACAGATCAAAACCTTGAAAGACTTTTTATGGGATTCTCTACAAAATCCTTCAGACTCATACCTAAAAGTGTTACAATTGATAGGTGACGTAGGTAGTGGGAAGACTGTTACAACTGTGCGTTTTGGAGAAATGTTTCAAAATGAAGCTATGAAGAGAAAAATAGACCTAAAGCATGTTTACCTCAATCCAAAGGTTCATGGAGCTAGCCGAATAATTCTGTATAGATATTTGGTTCAGGAGGCTGCTTCAGAAGTCTTCTCAGCAAATCTGAATGCAGAAGAGCTCTTAACGGAGCTAACGAGACATTTGAAAAGAACCAAAAAGTACCTGCTCATATCCTTTGATGAAGCAGATTACTTTGTAAGACATTCGAAGGAATCTGTGATATATGACTTAACGAGGCTTGATGAAATTTCGCCAGGTGAGCCAACTAATATTTTGGGCGTAATCTTCACAGCGAGAAGCACAAAATTTTATAAAAAACTAGATAGGGCTGAACTTAGCACTCTTGGCACTTTTCTTATACCATTTAATTCATATAGTTCAAAAGAAATATTTGATATACTGGAGGCTAGAGTTAAAGAAGCTTTCCGAACGAGAGTAGTTACAACTGATGTATTAGAATATATCTCTAATGTGATTCCAAAACCTCCTGTAAATGGTGATATTAGATACGCATTAGACTTGCTTCTTTATTCTGGTATTCTTGCTTCGAATTATAGGGCTGAAGCAGTCAGCCTTGAGCATGTAAGGAGGGTTATGAGTGCGATTCATCCTTCAATTACCGATGAAGACATAATTAACCTCTCCTACAAAGGCAAGATCGTCCTACTTGCTATCGCTAGAGCGTTAAGAAGTGCCAAGAGTCCTTATGTCTCACTGAGAGATATAAGAAGCATGTGTAGCTTGGTCTGTGAGGAGCGTAAGCTCAAAGCCATCGATGAAATAGAAGAGCATGTACAAGATCTTGCAGATAGAGATATAGTAGATATCAAATCCCTTATGTCTATAGGGATCAGTAAAGTCTCAACCGAAGATTTAGAAAGATTTCTTGAAGGTTTGATAGAGAGGATAAGGATCGATGTTGATAATGGATGAAAATGGAAAGTCTATCCGTAAAAAGATAGAGACGGGTCTAGGAAGCAAAGGCAAACTGAGAATATTAAAAGAGCTTGCTAAAAATCCTGGAAGATTGCTGACAAAGTATGTCCTTGAAAGAAAGATTGGGCTCAAACCAATAGACGTGAGGGCAAACCTGAAGAGCTTGATAGAGATAGGTTGGGTAATAGAGCATCGCTATAGAATTACCAAGTATCAGCTAAATATGGAAGATGAGATTGTTCAAGATACTATAGAATATATGCGGAAGGCAGGGTATCTGTCTTGAAGATTCGCCGATTCATAGATACTCGAAAAGTTGTGATGGTCAAGGCACAAAATAAGCTAGTATACGAAGAACAGAGAAGTAGACTAGAAAAGTGCTGAATAAGATATAATACCTTTTGATGCATAAATCTAAGTGAAAATAGGTCAACGTCTGAAGAATTGGGAAGGAGTGGGTAACCATATCCACGAGTGTGGTACCGAGGGCGGATATGGCTATCAGCTGATTGAAGCTGACCCCCCTTAAACCCATGGCCATTAGATTTTCTTATGTATATAAATTCCTAAGGCAAATAGTATCAACATTTACTTTATGTTTTGGAATCTAAATTAATTATAACCAAATTTCACTTTAAGTTTACGCTTAGATTCACGCTTGATTAAAATAGGGCTGCTACATTTTTGAGCAAGACTAGCGATGGGTTCTTAGATATATTGTAAGGTAAGAAAGAAATATGTCTTTTTATATAAATAATAGTATATTAGTATTGTTTGTCATTGGGGGCAACATAGCGGTGAAAGGGAGTAGATATTGGTAAAGAAAACATTAGACCGTACAAAAACACCGTTTTAGTAACCAAAGGCATATACCAATACATTCGACACCCACGAACAATTGGAGAATCAATAATGCTGTTCGGTCTCACTTTTCTCATAGAATCGCTTTTTCTAATCTTGTTCTCTCTTCTAGCTATACCTACCTTTGGTATCGTCATCTGTTTTGAAGAAATAGACCTGATTAAACGCTTCGGAGACCAATATATAGCTTATAAAAAAAAGTTGGAATCTTTTTCCCTAAAAGAAGGAATAATTCGTGAAAGAGAAATGATTGTAAAAACAGTGATCAATGATAATGCAACTCTTTGATCCAATAAAACTGGTTGAAGAAATTAAAAAAATCGTAGTCAAAGGCGT
>JAKLZD010000110.1 GCA_024256245.1 Candidatus Methylarchaceae archaeon HK01M | reverse complement strand
GGGTTTACCTCTCTCATTTCGTGTACGCTCTGCTTAAGATGAAGATCTATGATTTCCTCTTCTCTTGGTAGAAATTCATGGAGGGGCAGGTCGAGGAGACGGATTGTTATTGGCATCCCTTGGAGTTCTTGGAAAATTGCTATGAAATCCTCTTTCTGAAGCTTACGACATAAAGCTAAAGCCTCTGATCTTTGGGTGGTAGTCTTTGCCAGTATGAAATCTCTAATAGCTGAAAGCCGTTCCGGCACGTTGAACTGTCGCTCAGTACGACATAGCCCGATACCATCGGCACCAAACTTCCTTGCCCAAGCTATGGTCTCAACTGTGTCAGCGTTAGCTTTAACTTTTAGCTTCCTCAAGCTGTCTGACCAAGCGAGTAATTCAGCAGCCTCTGGGATGACTTCAGCATCAGTAAGAGGCAAGGCACCAAGATAAACATTCCCTGTGTTGCCATCGATGGTTATCGTCTCACCTTTTTTAACTACTTGTACCCTAGTTTCAAAACATTCTGCCGCTAAGTCTACCTTCAGTTCCTCTGCACCACAGACGCATGGTTTGCCCAAAGCCCTGGTGACAATGGCGGCGTGGGAAGTTAAACCACCGCGGGAAGTCAGGACTCCCATGGCGGCTGATACTCCTTGGATATCATCGGGACTTGTTTCCGGTCTCACAAGAATGACACGCTCGTTTTTTTTCATTGCCACTACGGCATCATGAGGTAAAAATACTACTTTCCCTGTAGTTGCACCTGGGGCAGCGCCTAAACCACGGACAATCTGCGGGTATTTCTCAGGCGAATCGATACGACGATGTAGTAGCGCCCTCATATCTTCAGCAGATACACGGAGGATAGCCTCTTCACGCGAAATGAACCCCTCCTTTGCCATATCAACAGCAATCTTCACCGATGCCCGTCCGCTCCGCTTTCCAGTTCTGGTTTGAAGAATATAAAGCTGCCCTCCTTCGATGGTAAATTCTATATCTTGGACATCTCGAAAATGATTTTCCAAAATGTTGGCTACATTTTCAAGTTGTATATATATATTAGGCATTTGCGATGTGAGAAAACCAAGAGTCTGTGGAGTCCTATAACCGGAAACTAGGTCTTCGCCTTTAGCTTGGACAAGATATTCGCCAAAAAGTTCTCTCTTACCAGTACTCGGATTTCGAGTAAACATTACTCCTGTCCCAGACTTTCCGTCCAAATCTCCAAAGACCATTACCTGCACTATAGCTGCTGTGCCGAGATTATGAGGAATATGGTTGATTCGACGATATTCCACTGCACGGGGATTGTCCCAGGAATCGAAGACCCACTTAATACCATAAGTTATCTCTTCTAGGTGACTGATATCAAGTACAGTATCCATCATTCCTGGCATTGAAGCTGGTGCCGATGAACGTACAGATACGGAGAGTCCTTTACCAAGTTGTTTACCTATCTGTTGTTCAAGAGATTCTAAAGCTTGCTTAATTTCCTCGAGAGGTAGCCTACTAGTATTCTTATATATATGGAAGGCATCGATGGAGACAATGAATCCTAGTGGCACAGGTAACCCTAACCTAGTCATAGCAACCAAGTTGGCTCCTTTGTCACCTAGTACATTCTTGTCCTCATAGGTGTTGTTAAAGTTGTAGACGAAGGACATGGCTGACCTCTTTGTCGGCCTAACGTTTCTCACAAGCACTTGATTAGCTCCTGTTATTCATTGGATCAGATTCTAGACTATAACACCTGTGTATGACTATTTCTTCCATAATGCGAGCTGAATTCATTCATCGTAATGCAAACAGAAACAAGCGACTCCCGACTTTGCATTATATATGATGCTCGTTGCAGTAATTCTACTGTTGAACCAAAGTCATCCTCCCTTTTGTAGTCCAGCTCTTCCATAACGACAATTAAATACGATCTTTCGAAGCATTAATCTTATCTCATGTGCCAGTGATAAATTGGCGTAATAGTGTTTTTTGATGTTATTCTCTCCTTTTAACCTTTCTGAACCAGGGGCTAAAGCTCATTACACATTCATTATGTATTTTCTTGTCCAAAGCTCCGTAGATAGTTACATCGATCGCCATCAGATAATCGGCAATTCGATCAGGTAGAAGAAAGTTCTCCTGGACATACCTTCTTCCCTCTTCACCTATCTTCTGAGCAACTCTCGGATGTTCTAGTAAGTAGATCACTTTTTGTGCAGTTTTGTATGGATTCTGGTAGAAGAAGCCAGTTTCTCCTTCTCTAATCTGAAGAGGGATAGCACCTACATTTGCAGCTATCACAGGTTTGCGTTTCCATAGGGCCTCGGTTATCACTAGCCCAAAGCCTTCTTTAGTTGATGGTTGCATTATTACGCTTGCTGCCCGCTGGAGTGCATTTACCTCCGTATAATTCTCAAGACGATTAGCCAATGATAGATTAAGTATATGAATATCATTTTCTCCCTTTGTACAATTGTAGATGCTGTCCAAAATTCTTTCTCCTTCGGGGTCGTCTGTGGCCAAACCACCAGCCAGTACAAGCTGACATTTTTTAGTTTTCCTAACTTGGCGGTAGGTGGCAATGGTCCGATCTATTCCCTTCCAAGGATCGAATCGCCCGATTTGAACGATGATGGGAACATTTCGGTCTATATGGTATTTAGATAGAACTTTGCTGACCTCGTGCTCAGTTAGCTCTCTATTCTTCTCAGAAAGAGGGTCAATGAAGGGAGGCACTATAAACTTGAGCACAGGCCAACGTGAAACCACATGGCCAGCTGCTGAGAATATGGCCGCGTCATATTTTTCAATCCATTTATAAATGAAAGACGATAGGCCGGTATCAATCCTTAGAGCTTCCTCTTCAATATCTATATGACATCTCC
>JAKLZD010000077.1 GCA_024256245.1 Candidatus Methylarchaceae archaeon HK01M | reverse complement strand
GTGATAGAACAGAAGCTCTTCGTAGAATGGGTAAGAGTGTTATAGCCGTCGACCTCAACCCCCTCTCACGTACAGCACGGCATGCCTCTATCACAATCGTAGACAATATAGTTCGTGCTATCCCTCTACTCATCAAAGAAGTTCAAAGGCTAAAACTCAAGAGTAAACGAGAGCTCTGGAGGATTATTAAGAGATTTGATAATGAAAAGAACTTGAGAAAATGTAACAGATTCGCAGCTAAGAGGTTGATGGAGATCACGGAAAGAAACGAACTTTATCCAGACGCCCTAGGACGATCTTCAGGTATCTAAAATTCATAGAGATTAGGTGAATTCAGTTGATCGTGGATCAAAAAGGCCTGCCGAAGGAGATCGTTTTAAAATTACTTGATGAGTATCTCCAAGAGGACATGAATTACGGTTTTGGAAGAATCCTTGGCTCGATGTGCACGTCCCCCCATCCATTTGCGAAGATGGTCTATTCCAAGTCCATGGAGAAGAACCTTGGTGATCTACATCTCTTTCCTGGAACTGCAAAGCTCGAGAGAGAAGCCATAAGTATGATAGGATCGTTACTCTCAAAACCAGATGCCATAGGTTACATAGTCTCAGGGGGGACTGAAGCGAACTTGACCGCTCTGAGAGTAGCAAGGAATCTATCTAAAAAGGATAGACCTGAAGTCATAGTCCCAAAATCGGCACATTTCTCCTTCGATAAAGCTGCAGACCTTCTTGGACTTCGGTTGTTGAAGGTTAGGCTTGATGAGAACTTTCAAGTCGATATAAAAGCCGTAAAAGAAGCCATAACCAGGAATACGGTGGCCATCGTAGGTGTAGCAGGATCGACCGAATTGGGGGTTGTAGATCCTATATCCGATCTCTCGGAGATAGCCTTAGATCGTGACATATACCTTCATGTAGATGCATCTTTTGGAGGTTTTGTCCTCCCCTTCTTAAGGGATATCGGCTACGATTCTCCAGATTTCGACTTCAAGTTTAAAGGTGTCTGCTCTATCACAGCCGATCCTCATAAGATGGGCCTTGCTCCCATACCTGCAGGCGGGATACTATTTAGGGATTCAGATTTTATGAGTGTTGTAGGCGTAAGAGCCCCTTACCTATCCCTTGGAGGAGTAACCCAACATACAATTCTGGGTACAAGGTGTGGTGCATCAGCAGTGGCTGTCTGGGCCCTCCTTAAACACATGGGTCGAGAAGGATACCAGAAGGTAGTCAAAAGATGTATGGAACTGACAAATATGGTCGTCAAAAAGGTTGAGCGAACGAAGAAGGTATATCCAATAATAAAGCCTACCATGAACATAGTTGGTTTGGCTTCGCCGTCTGTAGGGCCTAAAAGATTGGCAGATAGATTGAAGCAAAAGGGATGGGCTATCTCCTTTACCTCGAATTATATAAGATTGGTTATGATGCCTCACCTTAAGAAGAAGCATATCTTGAGATTTTTATCCGATTTAGAAGTATCTTTATGAAGATGATGGGAATGGAAAAGGTAAAACTTACCATCGCAGATATATTAAGGATAAAAGAAGAAAAGAGGAAGATTACGGCCGTCACTGCCTACGACTACCCTACAGCCCTTCTGGCAGATAAGGCTGGTATAGATATCATACTTGTCGGCGATACCTGTAGCATGGTAGTCTTGGGATACGATTCTACTATACCTATCACCATGGATGAGATGATACACCACTGCAAGGCTGTAAAGAGAGGGGTAAAACGTTCTCTCATAGTGGGCGATATGCCCTTCATGTCCTTCAATATAGGGAAAGAGGATGCCATCAAGAATGCAGGCCGATTCATAAAAGAGGGAGGTTGTGATGCTGTAAAGCTTGAAGGTGGGGTCATAATAAAGGATACTGTCAAGTCTATCATCGATGCAGGGATACCCGTGATGGGGCATGTGGGCCTGACCCCTCAGACAGCTACCTTGTTCAGCGGTTACAAAGTAAGGGGAAAAGAGGCAGTAGAAGCCATGAGGATAATTCGAGATGCAGAGTCTCTCGAAGATTCTGGTACCTTCTCGATAGTGCTTGAGTCTATAACAACTGAAGTTACGAGGATGATCTCCAATAAAGTAAATGTTCCTCTCATAGGAATAGGAGCAGGTCCATATTGTGATGGGCAAGTACTTGTGTTACACGATCTCCTTGGCTTATTCGATAGATTCGTGCCAAAGTTTGTAAAAAGGTATGCCCAACTATATGAAGAGATTCTTAAGGCCTTGGAGACATATAGCGAAGAAGTCCAGAAAGGCATATTTCCAGCCGATCAGCACTGTTATCATATGGATAAGTCTGAGTTTGATAAACTTCAACAATCAATTAAGAAGGAGTAAGCATGTAAAAGGCGGTATTCATGATTCATCCTTCTAAAGACATAATAGGTACAAAGGGACGAGAGCTAAAGGGTAAGAAGGTAGCCCTATGCGTAACGGGCAGCGTTTCTGCATCTGAATGCCCGAAGATAGCTCGTGAACTTATGAGGCATGGAGCTGAAGTCTATGCTGTAATGTCTCAAAAAGCCCAAGAGATCATACATCCAAACCTAATGGAATGGGCTACTGGAAATCCGGTAGTGACAGAATTGACTGGTAAGATAGAGCATATAGCCCTGGCTGGATTACATAAGAATAAATCTGATCTGGTGCTCGTCTCCCCTGCTACTGCGAATACAATAAGCAAGATTTCATGTGGTATAGATGATACAGCTGTCACTACCGTTGTTTCAACAGCCTTTGGGTCAAAGATACCTGTAATCATAGTCCCAACCATGCATGAATCCTTATATGACAATTCTATATTGAGTGAGAACATCAAGAAGCTCCTTTCCTTGGGCGTAGAGTTCATTAGTCCAAGAATAGAAGAAGGTAAGGCGAAGATGGTGAGTGTAGACGATATAGTCGAGGCTGTCATCAGAAAGCTATCGGTCAAGGATATGAAAGGGATCAGGGTCTTGGTAACAGCAGGTCCGACCTTGGAGTATATCGACCCCATCAGGATCATAACTAATAAGAGCTCTGGAAAGATGGGAGTTGCTATAGCTATTGAAGCCTTAAGGAGAGGTGCCGAAGTCACTTTGATTTACGGTCGTGGGATAGTGCCCCACCCTCAGGGAGCAAAAGTCATAGATGTGGAGACCACTGAAGAGATGCACGATGTAGTGATCTCTGAGCTCAGAGTTGAAGAATATGATATGCTAATATCTGCCAGTGCTGTCGAAGATTTCATCCCTGAAACAAAGCATGATCGCAAACTGTCGAGCCGAGTCGATGAGTTGAATATCAAGCTCAAACCTCTGCCAAAGATAATCGAAAAGGCTAGAGAGTCTTCTCCTAAGATATTTTTGGTCGCCTTTAAAGCAGAATATAGATTATCAGAAGAAGAACTCACCGATAAAGCCTATGAGCTTTTGAAGACGTTGAAGGCAGATATTGTAGTAGCAAATGATCTGAGCTGGGAAGGTGCTGGTTTTGGGACTGATACCAATAAGGTATTTATAATAAACAGCACCCGTAATATCATTAATATCCCCCTCTCATCAAAACAGATCGTTGCAAAGAGGATAATCGATACGATCTTAAAGGAATATGAAAGAAGATCGTAATGAAACCATTTATACGCATCTGCAATATGGAAATCTAGTTGCAGGTCGATCAAAAAGGCTTTAATAGAGCTTGGCTGGCCTAATTTCTTCTCCTGTGAATAAACGCTTTTTTGCCCATAATTACAATGTCAAAGGGTAAGATTACTATATAGCCGCCTTTAAGTGAGAACATAACCACTATCGTGAATAAAAGGGCGAAGAGAGAAGTGGGACTTAACCTCGGCATGAGTATATTCTTATACGCATCTTTTCCCTTTGGTTCTTAGTAAATAAAATCTGGTGAGTATATATGATGATATTGACAAGAAGAAAGGCCGATTATTCAGATATACATAAGTTCGAAGTGAAGAAACAAACTAGTCATGATTAAAGCGAAAGAGTAGTGAGGCTAATTATGCTCAAAAGCGTGTATTTGAAGACGAATAATAATTAATATGAAGAATTTGAAGATTTATTCTTCCTTCTCAATGCCATCCAGACTATTGTCAACATTACAGGAATTTCGATAAGCGGTCCTACAACAGTTGAAACTGCTACCATGGGCATGGATGCAAAAGCGGTCAAGGCTATGGCGATAGCCAATTCAAAGTTTCTACCAGTACAGTGAAAACCAATCGTAGAAGCATCTTCATAATTGTATCCCATACGTCTTGTAGTATAGTATACAAGGTTGAAAAGTAGAAAGAAGAACAAAACTATAGGGATAGCCATTTGCCAAATCAAGTTGGGATTATCAATTACAACGCCGCCTCGGAGGGAAAACATAACCACCATTGTGAAGAGAAGCGCCAGCAATTGAATAGCATTATAATAAGGAATCAGCTTATTATTCAACCAATCCTCAGATTTTCGCTTTATCACCTCTCTTCGGGTAATCACTCCAAAGAGTAATGGTAGACCAAGGTATAGAAGGACGCTTTCACCAATCAAGATGATGTCAATTGCTATATACGTCCCTACAAGCAAGGCTATGTAGAGAGGAGTCGTTATGACTTGAATAATGGAGTTCCAGGCCATAAGAACTATTCCAAGAGGCCCATTACCCTTAGCTAGATCTGTCCAGACCAAAACCATGGCAATACAAGGAGCTACACCAAGCAGAATTAACCCTGTCCATAAATATCTTGCTGTTTCAAAAGTTATCAGGCCAAAAAATGGAAGAATCGCCTCAAAGAAGATGAACCCGAGTGCATATAGAAGGAATGGATTTACGGCATAATTGAAAAACACAATGACGCTAACCTGCTTCTTGCTTCTAAAGGCCTCCTTTAACTCTCCAATTTCGATCTTGGTCATCGCAGGGTAGATCATCAGGAACAATCCTATTGGAATGCCGATTTCAAGGTGCTGACCCAATTCAGGCACATATTTTCCAAGTAGTAACCCTATGATGATGCAAAGCGCTATCCAGACCGCAAGTAACTTTTCAATCCATCCAAGTCCCCCGACCTTAACAGGTTTCATACTCATTTTGTGCTTGACCACTTAGAATTGCTAAGAACATAACAATATATTTAAATATTTTGATTTATTTATTGAAAATATGAGTAAGATTATAGAGGCAAGGTTGAAGCGCCTTATCTCTTCTGAAATATGTGAAGCTGACAATATCGAAGAGTACGCCTCAGAACTGAAAAACTTAGCTTTAAGCGTTGGAGAAGAGGACTACTTCAAGGCAAAAGAACGGTTCTTCAAAGCACTATCTGATTCGACTCGGCTGAGAATCGTGAAGATGCTGGCGAAAAAAGAAATGTGTGTCTGTGAAGTCATGGTCGCCCTCAGCCTAACCCAAACCAATGCATCACATCACCTGAACATACTTGAAAGGGAACGAATAATTAAAAAGAGACGCAAAGGAAAATGGGTTCTTTACCGACTCAACATGCCAGAGACACTAGAATTGATCGACAGCTTCTCAGTTCAAAAATAAAGTATGAAGGGAGGCTAAGGATAATTGGTCACAAAGGTTTCAGTCGATATACCTATCTGTGGTAAAAAAGCAATGGTGACCGCTGAGAAAGATTCTTCTAGTAAGATAGACATAACAATACAGAGTGATTGTGAATACATCAGAAGATTGGCTGAAAATTTAAAAGAAATCGACATCAAGGATGCTTACATGAGCTTCGGTGAGAATCCAATCTTTATATCCGCAAAGAATAGCAATGTAACTGTAACATGTCTTGTTACTTGCGCCGTAGCCAACGCTGTCTGGGTTGAAGCTGGACTCATATCTAGAAGTCTGACACAGGACGAGAAGACGAGAGAGTTAAAGCTTAAATTCCTTTGATAATTCAAACTCAGCCTAACACCAAGAGCTCCTTCGTAAATCTTGTGAAAGATTTCGTCCTTTCTGACACAAGAACCGTGTCCTCTATTCTTATGCCGAACTTATGTGGAATATATATCCCCGGCTCTACAGTTACCGTCTCTCCATTTTGTAAAACCTCTTTTCCACCAATTTTGAGAGAAGGGGGTTCATGAACGTCTAACCCAACTCCGTGTCCTGTGCCATGAATGAAGAACTGCTTATACCCCTTTGCATCTACGATCTCCCTTACCTTTTTATCTACATCTCCAGTGGTCGCGCCTGGCTTTACCGCATTAATACCCTCCTCTTGAGCAGACCTGACCACTTCGTATACGTCTTTGATTTCATCTTGAACCCTTCCTAAAGCAAAGGTCCTCGTAGTATCGATTATATAACCCTTGAACCTTACGACTATATCGATGACGACAACATCGTCTTCTAACAACTTTCTTTCTGTCAAATCCCCATGAGGGAAGGCTGAGTTTGGTCCTGAGGCAACTATTATAGGGTTCTGAGTGGAAGGGAAGGCTGGTAGATCACATCCAAATGATACCGCTTTAGCTAAAAGTTCGGCAGCTAAATCCCTCTCTCTAACTTTGGGTCTTATCAAAGTCAAGACATGGCTGAACAACTTATCTATCATCTTCCCAGCTTGAGTGATGACAGATATCTCCCCTTCATCTTTTATCCTTCTTACCGAATGGAAGATATCTGGATCGAAGATGACATCATCTTTTAGAACTTTTTTGATAGTAATCTGTAAAGGCATCTGAATATCGTCAAAGCATAATTTACCCTTAGAAGAGACATGCCTCAAAACCAGTTCTTTTAGGCTCTCTCCAATTTCACTGACGATTACATCACAGTCCTTAACAGAACGTTTCGCCCTCTCTCCTTCCAAAGGGTTTGTGAACAAGGTTGTCCCATCTTCGCTGATAACCGCAGTACCGTCCCCCCAAAAACCAGTAATATAGAACACATTTTGAGGCGTTGCTGAACAAACTATATAACAATCCTTCTTCCTCGCCTTCTCTAAAAGTGATCTTCTCCTTTTTGTAAACATGTCTACAAGGATTGTAACTACCATTAATAAATTTGGCTTAGAATATCCTTGACCATTATTCTTCTGTATAATCGATATTAAAAATTAATTTTTTAATGATATTAATTTTTTAAATATAAAGGTCAAAAATTTGTAGACCTACACTTATAAACCCGAAGGGAGCACACACACGCGTAAAGACTTGATTGAAGATAGAATTTCTGATCATTTAATCATCTTGCTCTCTTTATCGGAGGTTTGGTGGGAGGACGATATCTAACGATAAAACAGGCACTCATATAAAAAGATTGGAGATATTCAACTTCAAGTCTTTTGGGAGTAGGAAAACTTTTTTAAATTTTGAAGAAGGTCTTAACGTAATCACAGGTCCAAACGGCTCTGGCAAGAGCAATATAATAGACGCCATCAGGTTCTCTATGGGAGAGAGCAGCCCCAAGTCTTTAAGGATAAACACATTAAAATCCCTCAGGTCTGATGTCACAGAAAGTTCGGCAAAGAGCACAAAAGTACGGATAACATTAGACAATGTAAACCGATTACTCCCAGTAGACTCTGACACTGTACGCATATCAAGGGAAATTAAAGAAAGTGGAGAGGGTGCTTATTTTTTAAATGGGAAGCGTGTTCGAAAGGATACAATATTAAGAATCCTTGATGTCGCCACGATTTCCTCAACTGGCCTCAATATCATACCTCAGGGGATGATCACAAGAATATCGGAATTGTCGCCTGATGAAAAGCGAAGGTTGATCGAAAGTGTCGTGGGAGTAGCACAATTCGATGAAAAGAAGGCTGATGCTGAAAAGCAATTAAAGGAAGCAGACCTTAGGTTGCAAGTAGCTCTAGCGAGGATAGGCGAAATCAAAAATAGGGTAGACTCCTTAGAGGGTGAAAGGAACGATCAACTTAGGCTAAAGCATCTAGAGAAAGAGGTAAGTTGGTTGAAATCTGTGATACTTTCCAAGAATCTTGAATCTGTTAGGGCTGAGGTCTTCGATCAGAAAGATCTAATTGATAGATACTCTCAAAAGTTGAAGGAGCTATTATCTAGGCGAGAAGGCGTCGAAAGCCAGATCCGATCTTTAGGTGATGAGCGTAATGAATTCCTTACAAGCGTTCTTGATGAGTCGGGTGCGAAGAATTTAGAATTGCAGTTTGCTATAGCCAAGCTTTCGAATGAAATCGATAGGCTAAGAACGACGATAGAAGATAATGAAATCACGGTCGAAAGGATCGGTGAGACGTTACCGGTTCTCTACAAGATGCATGATGAAAAATTAAAGGAATTAGAGGTTGCAGAGAAGCAGGTCGAAGGGTTAACAGAGAATTTAAGAGAGGTAGAGAAGAATAAAGAAGAGGCTATTAAAGAACTTTCGACGATTCATGATAGTAGGAAAAAACTAAACACCTCTTTGTCCAAGGCAAATCTACGCGCTGAGAGATTGCAACAGAGGGTAATGAAGAAGAGGGATGTAGTTGAGAGGCTGTACGCCAAAATCACTGAATTTGAGACTATTAGATCAGAGACATCTGAAAAGCTTGGTGCATTAAAGGAGAAGTCCAGCTCCTTCTTCGAGACTCTGGGTCGGCTAGAAAAGAACCTCTCGGAGCTTCAGCATTTGAAAGAAGTCGAGCAAGAATCTCTGCACAAGGTGAACACGTCTCTTGCCTCCTTATCAGATCGGAGATTTAGGCTTTTGAACGAGATTACAAAAGCAATGTCGACTCTGGATAGAGCAAGCGAATCAGTCCTCAGATACGAAGCAAAACGCTCTGTTGTAGAGAGCATAGCATCACATGAATCTAATTTGAAAAAGTTAGAAGAGTTGGCAGAGGCTGGGGCTATAGAGGGTCTCATAGGCAAGCTGGGCAGTCTGATCCGATACGAAAAAAGGTATGAAGCGGCAGTCTTGGCAAGCGCTGAAAAGTGGATGAACGCCATAGTAGTAAAGAATCTCAAGGCTATGTTAAAGATTGCCGAGATTACAAAAAGGCTGAAGATGGGTAGGTTAGTGGTCATCCCCCTTTCAG
>JAKLZD010000083.1 GCA_024256245.1 Candidatus Methylarchaceae archaeon HK01M | reverse complement strand
TTTACTTTATGTTTTGGAAATTAAATTAATTATAACCAAATTTCACTTTAAGCTTACGCTCAGATTCACGCTTGATTAAAATAGGGCTGATACATTTAATTGTATTTTGAGCAAGACTAGCGATGGGTTCTTAGATATATTATAAGGTAAGAAAGAAAATGTCTTTTTATATTATTAACAGTATATTAGTATTGTTTGTCATTGGGGGCAACACAGCGGTGGGAGGGAGTAGATATTGGTAAAGAAACCATTAGACCGTACAAAAACACCGTTTTAGTAACCAAAGGTATATATCAATACATTCGACACCCACGAACAATTGGAGAATTAATAATGCTGTTCGGTCTCACTTTTCTCATAGAATCGCTTTTTCAAATCTTGTTCTCTCTTCTAGCTATAACTACATTTTGGTATCGTCATCTATTTTGAAGAAATGGACCCGATTAAACGCTTCTGAGACCGATATATAACTTATAAAAAACAAGTTGGAATCTTTTTCCCTAAAAGAAGGAATAATTCGTGAAAGAGAAATGATTGTAAAAACAGTGATCAATGATAATGCAACTCTTTGATCCAATAAAACTTGCTGAAGAAATTAAAAATATCGTAGTTAAAGGCATTCTTAGAAAATATTATCGAACCGTTAGACCTGGAAGATGGTATGGAGGTATAGCTACATCTGACTGTTGCGGATGCAACTTAAGATGCATCTTCTGTTGGAGTAATAAACCAAGGGACCATCCAGAAAAGTTTGGAGACTTTTTCACTCCAGAGCAAATATTTACAAAGCTCGTTGACTGTGTCAAGAGATTTGGCTATAATCAACTGAGGATCAGTGGCAATGAGCCATCAATAGGCAGAGACCATCTTCTTAAGTTGCTTGAACTAGTTGACCAGACAGATAATTCGTTTATCTTGGAAACCAACGGCATACTTATTGGGAATGATTCCTATTATGCAAAGCTACTTTCTAGGTTTAGATGTCTACATGTGAGAGTTTCCATAAAGGGGACTAATCGTGCAGAGTTCTCTATGCTTACAGGAGCGTTTCCAGAAGGATTTGATTTGCAACTAGGTGCATTAAAAAATCTGGTCGATGCCAATGTGCGATGCCACCCAGCCGTTATGCTGTCCTTTAGTCCAAAAGAGAACTTTGCCAGATTGATTAACAGAATAAAGGAGATAGACGTGAATTTAGCGTATAGAGTGGAGGAAGAATATGTCTTTCTTTATCCTCATGTGATCAAGAGATTAAACATAGCTGGGATTAAACCACTCATAGCTTACTCGCCAAAAGGAATACCTAGTAGACTAATTTGATCATCATTCTGATGCTCAAGTAGATAAAAATATGATGTCATATGTATTGGTGATTTCTAAATCGTTTGTATTTTCTCTTTATTTCATCTTTGGCTGATTCTGGAAGCTCCAACAATCTTATCCGTTTATAGATGTAATCTACACTCTTTCCTATTTTCCGAGCTATCTCGATATAGGTGATTCCACATTGCTGTTTCCATCTTTCGAAGAACTCCGCCTCTTCGATCGGATCCATCCGACGGATATTCTCTATATATCTTTGTTTGAAGCCTACATCATCGTCCATATCCTCAACAATGCAAGATACTCCTTTTATATTATTCATATTTCATTTTTTCACAACTAATTACGGTTGGATACCCCCCCCCTCCCCCCCTTACAGTACGTTGACCGATAAATACACAAAATGTTCATAGTTATTATTGGAGGTATGAGATAGGATTGAGCGAATCGGTTCTCGATCTGAGTCTTCAAAATCTTCCTAGGATAGGAGTTGAGACCGAGAAGAAGCTTGTCAATGCGGGCATAGAGTCCGTATTGGATCTCGCTACTGCTCTACCAGATGAGCTTGTTGAAATCATTGGTGGAACAAGAGATCGTGCTAGTGCCTTAATCTTTACAGCCCAAGAGAAGCTTCGAGAAAGCGGTTTACTTGAGAAGGAGTTCATACCAGCGTCAGAGGTTCTTGATAGGCGTCGATCACTGATGAAGTGCACCACAGGATCGAAGAACTTTGATGACCTTCTGAATGGAGGAATTGAGACTCAAGCCATTACCGAAATTTGGGGGGAGTACGGCTCAGGCAAGAGCCAGATATGCCACACTTTATGCATAACCTCTCAGCTACCTGTTGATCAGGGAGGGTTCGGACGAGGATCCATCTTCATCGACACCGAATCAACCTTCAGACCTGAAAGACTTCATCAGATAGCAGAGGCAAGGGGCTTAAATCCAGATGAAGTACTAAATAAAATAATCTTTTGTAAGGTGTACAATAGTAGTCATCTTGAGCTTTTAGTTAAAAATCTTGGAAAATACATCGAGAAACACGATGTCAAACTAGTCTTGATAGATAGCATCATCTCACTTCATAGAGCAGAATTCATGGGCAGAGGAACTCTTGCTGAAAGACAGCAGAAGCTCAATGCCCTTATCCACAGGCTCTTAAGATTGGCAGAAATCTTCAATATAGCAGTAGTTGTGACGAATCAGGTTCAAGCCCAGCCCGACACCTTCTTTGGGGATCCTACAAAGCCTGCTGGAGGACATGTAATCGCACATGCTTGCACATACCGCCTATATCTGAAGAAGGCTGGTGCTGACAGAAAAGCGATAATGGTAGACAGCCCGTATCATCCATATGAGGAAACGAGGTTCACCATCAATGAGATGGGTATATCAGACCCAGATTCCAAGAAGTCCAAGAATTAAAGACTAGGGGATAGGAGTGTCTACCGGCTCCATCAAGTTCAAAGAAATCCTGTTGGAAGTAGAGAGAGCCATGGTAAGGCTTGAGGCTCTATGGCTGGAAATTGAAGAGGAAATTGAGAAGTGTGCCTCAATTGGAGTTTAACGATTCAAAGATAGTAATGAAGACGGCGGCAGAAGGTTTAGATGAGGAAAGAAACAAGATCAAACTGACTACGGGCAGTGG
>JAKLZD010000050.1 GCA_024256245.1 Candidatus Methylarchaceae archaeon HK01M | reverse complement strand
TAAGGCCTTTGGAGGTTTCTTCTTTATTTTTTCAAATTTACCTTATCTCATGTAGTTCTAATATAACAGGTTTATAATTCTATTAGAGTCTAATATAATGCAAAACATGAGACGGAAAAGAAAGACCTTAATTGCTACTCCAATAGATTCTAACAGAGTAATACTTTTTGCTTTATACATACTTACAGAAATTCAAAATAAGAGACAAAAATAAGTTTATGCAACAACAAAACGCTACTTTAATATTCAAATCCTACTTAAAATAAACCTTATTCAACATTATAGAATTATGCGTTTTGCAACAAATACAATCAAAAATAACAAATAATCTTAAATACACTCCTCTATACACCCTTTTGAGAATAACTATAACACCTTATTGAATTTTCAATAAATCCAATTCATTCTTGCTCCTTTCTTTCAGCCTTTGCAGAGCATACTCTATTGCATGGGTCCTGCTTGCAAACCTCTTCATCTTAACCATTTTATCGACCCACTCGATCAGATCTTTGTCCAGAGCTATGCTCGTCTTGAACTTCTTACGCATAATCCACAACCATTTACCTGAAAATACCAAAATGTATATATATTTTTTATTATATTACCTTTTTTATGAGATTTAAAACAGTCTCGGTAAGACTGAAAGAAGACCAATTAGCAATCTTAAACTCAATGCTAAATCAACACGGTTTCCAGACACTATCAGACTACGTTCACGCTCTGATAGAGGGCAGAGTGGATCTGTACAAAGAACAGGTTGAAAGATTTGCTGAGATCATAGCAAACAAGACGCTAGGCTATTGTCAACAATTGTCAACAAAGGATTCAGGTCTTTCCGTTAACGCTTTGGTAGCCGAAGGCTCTCAAAGGGTTAAGATGGGGTCGGTGGGATTTGAACCCACGACCGCCAGCTCCCAAGGCTGGAATCCTAAACCAAACTAGACTACGACCCCTTTTACCGATTTAATGTTTTTTGTACTTATACTTTGTTTTTACCGTTCTTCATCTCTTTTACATCAAGTATTGGACTATTTTTAATCAGATGTTTGGTTGGTACAACAGAACAACTATGGTGGGGTCGGTGGGATTTGAACCCACGACCTACAGGTTCCTCCGCTCCAGAAGCACATCATCCCTTTGTCAGCGAACCTATAGATAACCCTCTGGAGCCTGCCGTCCTACCTCACTAGGGTTTTCGAGAAACCTTGCTAGACGACGACCCCCCAACAAAGATACCATAAATGTTGTATAAAGCCTTATGGATATAAATAATTTTCAAAGAATCATCACGTATATATAACATATTAATAATAAATTAGTGAGTTAATTTAACATATCAATTATAGATTTATTAGATAGATTTCTGCTCTATGACCCGAATCTATCGAATGTCTATCGATAGTAGACTTACAACTCGAAGGGACAACCCCGACTATGAAGTAGTATCTGAAGATTTCTCTAATATTAGGGGCTTGACCCATAACAAGATTTCACCTCAATTGGAGGTGCCATCAAGGAGGCAGGATGCAGAGCACTGCGTTATGCCCAATAGGAAAGAGGGGCTGAACTCTCTCTATAAGTCTAGCGCGATCCTCTGGCTCCTTCTCTGTAACAATCACCCCTCTTTGAGGGTCAAAACAACTTACCACTTCCTAAAAAAAAGTATAGAAAGATATAGGTATAAATTGTATGATCTCTCCGATGATCCTGAGTGCCTCGATTACCCTTCTATAATCGACTATGGCTATATGAAAGAAAAGCACTGGGTCTATGCGGCATATATGGCTACGATCACCTCTTTACCCTTGTTATATCAAGTGTGTAAGTTTCAGGAAATTTTGAAGGCCATTTTTTCGAAGACATCCTTTGGGGCCAATATAAAATTGCTAGATAACCTTAACGATGAAATTCATGATGTATCTCAAGCAGTAGATTCACTTTGGAATTGGCTATCTGCTCATACTAAAGGAGAGTACATCAATAGAAGTAAAGCCCGAGACCCAATTGTAACGATGGCTGAGAACTCTGCATTTAAGATGGAGACATGGGTCTTCGAAGCTGTAAGTTCGAACCAATTGTGTGCTTCTGAGATGTATGGGGCGTACCTAGACGATGCCATAAAGTGGGTCAAGGGTCAAGCAGATTCTCTTAAGCATAAGGTCGACCGAAAAGGGAAGCTACCTTCTATAAAAGATTACATAATCTACATCTCTGAAAAGAGCATTGGGGATTTATGGGTGGACATCGACTTATGCTTTTTTGAGAGCGGGATCAAAAGTTTTAAAGAAGATTTGATCAGAGTTATTAAACAGCTTAAGATAGGAAACTCTCTTGTCTTCAAATCGAGTCTAGTCTACGACGATGTTCAAGATATTTATGAAGATTTGAAAACAAAATCCATAAACAGCGCAGTAATTCTTGCCCTTGAGAGGGGAGTTATCTCTCAAGGAGATTTGAAAGATAAAAGCCCGCATGAGATAGTTAAAAAGTTGAAAGAAGAACAAATTCTCATGGACACGATAAGACTTGCGGATATGGTCTTCTTAAAGGGGATAGAGATGGTCAATACTGTAGATTGCTTAGACAAGACTTTAGACAGACGAGGTCTTATTCAAGGTTTCAGGTTTGTCAGGCTCTTTAACCTCAGAAAGTTACTGATCAGAAATAAGGACTATGAAACTATGAAACTCTTCTTTTCTTCATTGGATAACTTTGATAAGATCAAAAGGACCATACCGGACGATATAATGAAACTTCAGAGATATCTAGTCTAATTGAATTCTGGTTACCTATTGATCGAAAAAGCAAAAAGCCAAAAAAAATTAGATGGAATTCTGGACTATAAATCTTATTAATCGAAAAAGCCTCTTAAAGTTTGAAGGTAGTGGACAGGTTCTATACTAGGCATGAGGTCTTCGATGAGATAGTTAGGATAAACTATGGATCATCGATCCTTGTACTCGATGAAAGTTTTATGGAAGCGAGGAACCTGTTACTTGTCCTACTAAAAGAGAAAACCTTCGAACTTGTACCTCGTCAAGTTGAGACATCTAACGGTCAGATTCTTGCTATGGGTGAAGTATCCCTTAGCGATGCCAGTGTGGTTGTAAACAAACTGAGAAGCGACTATAAAGGTTCTATCATCATTCATAGGTACTTCCCAGACTTCTTGATTAGATACGAAGCAGGAGCATTTCTACGTCTTATCGAATCATGGCACAATCACATTAAAGATAACAAGACCATCGAATTTTATCTTTTACCAAAAGGTGCATTCCCTGAAGTAGAGAAAAAGATGATGTCTATCGTAAATGGTGGGATAGAAGTCAAGGTAAAACGTGAAGGGAAGGGTTTCGATCTAAGTTTTATTGTAATACGCTCTTGCAAACCAGAGTATCATCTTCAAGAATTTCGGTATAGGCTCGAAGGCTCTAAAGTCTTTATAGAGTGGGAAGGGGAGTACAGGGACAAACTCCCTAGGGTAACTTCAGATGAGATTAAGAATCGAATCGAAGATTACAAAAGAGATCTTCCATTCTTAAGGATAGAAGTAGATAGTGGTGTGCCCGTCAGTCTATCTAACCGAGATTATTGGTTGCTGTCTCAAGTAAGGGATGCAGACCTGATCTCCCTCAAAATACTTTTCTACGATAGGTTTGATGAAGTTTTAGAGAAGATCGCAAGATGGCACATAATGGGGTATATAAGAGTTGTCAAGGGGGATAAGAAATACGTAGAAGAAAGCGACTTTACCATAGGGAAAAAAATAAGTTGGAAATCAAAACTTGCTTTGAAACTTCCTTTGAAGTTGACTCTGAATATTCTAAGGGCTTCAGATTTCCGTACCGTTCCACTCGATGTTTATGTAGCAGAAAAGAGAGCCCTCTTTGAGTTTTTAAAAATCTTCTTTGGAGACAGAACGGAACTTAATATTGAATCTTTGGACAATATACTCGAAATGGAGGAAAGATTCCATGAGATGGTTGGACGAATTAAAGCCCTTAAAGATATCAAAAAACTTGAGAAGGATGCGGGTATTATTATTGATATGAAATATTTTTCGAAGATCATAAAGATGGTCTTACAAGTTTCTTATAAACTGGATTGCAATATTGAAAAAGTTTCACCAACGACATTTCTGATAAAAGTAGATGATTGCTTCCTCTGTGAGGGTTTAGAATCTATAAGACCCGTCTGCCGAGCCATAAGTGGTGCTCTCACAGGAGCCTGCTCTTTGTCATTTAAATGTAAGATAGATTGTAAAGAGACCCAATGCAAAGCTTTAGGAAACGATAGTTGTGTCTTCAAACTAACGATCGCCAAATGATAGTTTCTACCGTAATTGAAATTAGAAGTAGCTTGTCTTTTTCTAACTTTAGTTTATCTACTATCTAAATACAAACTCTCTTTCGTTTTAATTAAGAAGAACAGGTAGTATGGTAGTGAGGTTTTTAGTATCTATAACAACCTGAGCGCTATGTCTCACCCTCAGTTCAGCCAAATAGAGTTTCAAGCGTAGAATCAACTTATCTTTAATCGAAAGGTTCAACATTTGTAATTCACGTCTTAAACAACCTATATTGAATGCGATGCTAAATCCTACTTTTTTGAAAAGTGATACGTTTGAGAAATCGTCTCCTACAGCGATACATTCAGATAGATTACAACCGTATTCCTTGGCAACTTTCTCAAAGTAATGATCTTTGTTCTTTATACCTATAATTGGGGAAGTTATCCCTGTAAAGATGCCATCTTCAATCTTAACGCCAGTACCTAAGGCGAAGTCTAGATTAAGACGGCGTTTCAATATGTCAACAAAATATTGAGAAGCACCACTACTTATAGCTCCTACCATGAGATTACCTCTCTTCAATGTAGCGATCATTTCTTCAGCACCCACCATCAGAGGGATCGAATTTAATATGGAAGATACATCCCTCTCTTTGAGACCTATAAATAGCTTCAGACTCTCTTCAACAGCTTGAGAGAAATTCCTTGAACCCATGATCACATCTTTGTACACTTCCCTAATCTTCGTGCCAAAGCCTAGTTCATCGGCAACATAAAAAGATGCGTGGCCGTCGATCAATACTCCATCACAATCGAACCCAACCAACTTGTAATTTCCTGAAGAGATTTTGGACATTCTGAACTTACTACAACTCAAATTCTTGTTGGATATAGACTTATTTATTTTAATCCTATAGTTGGGGTTGTCAAGATAGCTTTCTCCTTCTTGTTCAACTTTTTTGGCTATTTTCTTTTAACTCTAGTCCCTTCTCTTCAATCCCATGGGTGGATTAGATCACCTTGTGTGGGTGGCTTGAGAGGCGGGTCTACAGTTAAAGGAATAAGGTGGAATTGGAATAAATGGTCCTCGCTGCCCTCATGCACTACTCTGACTCATCCTTGGGGAGCAGGTCTAAAAGGAGGGAGTTCTTATACAAAGCGGCGAGGTAGTGGTATCATGCTTTGGGGAGGGTTCTGAAGGAGCCAGAGAGAAGGTATAGTAAGTGTATGGCCATAAACTAGACCAAGACCAAGCTTCATGGTTTCGCAAGGGTGAATAGAAGAGGAAGCTTAAAGCATTCTACAACAGCTTCCCTCTTAGAATATCGGTATCTTCGGCAACAAGGTTCCTAGGAGTGTTCATAGGATTATACAACCTGGAGATAAAGCTGGGCTTATTTTCACGACCCTTTAGTTTACAGCAAGATTAATTTACTACCTTTTGCATCCATTATCCAGCCGGCCATAGCAACGGGGTCCGACCTGGTCTCATTCCGAACCCAGACTCTTAGGAGGGGGAAAAGTCAAACCCGTTGTCGCCGTTGTGTTAGTCAGGTGCGAGAGCCCTCGCGAAGCAACGGTGCCGGCGCCTAAATTATTAATAACGCAAGCTTGGTTATTCTAATAAGAGCAAATATATTAAATTCATTCCCAGTCACAGTGTCAATTCTGGAAGCAACCAGCCTTTAAACAGAACCCAGAAACAGATCCACCCTTGCTTTCTAAGCTTTTCTACAAACTCCTTGAACGCTATTATAAGCTTGACTTTGAACTTCCCAACCAATTAAAAAATTCTGACATTAATAAACAATGAAGTAGTTCGTTTGGGATGTTCGACAAAATTTTTATTTTATAATCCCTACTACTTGTGGGGATAAATATTGAGGAAAAGACCTGTGGATGCTCTAAGTCTCAAGTCAGGTCCGACTGAAAGTGGAATTTAGATAGAACCTACAGAACCTAGTACGCCTGTCGGGGGAGAGTTATTACCAGCAGTATCTCAGTACTGGCTTCTCATACTA
>JAKLZD010000155.1 GCA_024256245.1 Candidatus Methylarchaceae archaeon HK01M | reverse complement strand
TGAGAAAGAATTTGTGGATAAGAGGCCACACACAATGCTTCATCTTACCGAAAAAGGACGAGCTGCTTTCCAAGAGTATCGACAGAGTATGAGACAGATCTTTGAAGACTTGCTTGAATAAACCAATCATTTTTACTAATATGCTCTTACTATGAGAAAGAAGAACCAACCTAATAGTATAACTTATGATATCAGATCAGCAATTATTAAGAGTGTCTCATAAAAGATTGAATTTACGCATATCTTTGATCACCTTAAAGATAACCTTCGCTTCGGGATCTTTTATTGCTTGTCTTGCTGTCTCCCAGAACTCTGACAGCCTTTCCCTATCGTAACCCTCCTCCTCGTATTCGAGGGCTTGGAGAGCCATCTCAAGTTTATCCATTTCCCTGACAAGCTTTGCTTCTGACGAAAATCCATCTTGAAATTCCTTCCAGAGTTCGGAGTAAATTCTTTTAATATCATCTGGCAGTTTAGAAAGAATTTGAATCATAGCATCGTCCTCCAACTTCCTTTTCTCCAAACCTTTCTTCTTTATCTCGTAAGGCATGGAATCTCCAATTATGGCCTCACAAGCATCGTGAAGTAATGCCATCTTGAGCATCTTCAAAGTGTCAAGGTTTCTCATATCTCCTATGATCATACAGAAGATGGATGTCATGAAAGTATGCTCTGCCACAGACTCAGGGTCTTTGACTCCAACTTTCATGAGCCATCCAGACCTTGGAATCCTTTTCAACCTCGCCATAATCTTAAAGAAATGGATTAGATCTTTCCCTTCGTGCAAACCATCTTCATTTATCTATCTAACTCTTAAGATTTTATCTCTAATGGAATGCAGGAAAGATTAGGATAAGATTTATCAAGTTAATTTTCAATAAGATGGATCGTTTGAAGAAGGCAATTCTCATAACTTATTCTGATAAGTTCGCTATTCAGGAAGCCTTGGGCTTAGCTGGGGCAGTAGATTATGAAGTCGTAAAGCTCATCACACGGAAATACCTCTCTAGAGCAAAATACGGTATAGGTGTGGGGAAGGCAGAAGAGTTAAAAAGACTATCAAAGGACCTCCATGTTGACGTCATACTCTTCGACAAGAGGTTAAAATCCGTTCAAATCTATAACCTTGCAAAGCTCACAGGCGTCGAAATCATCGATAGAGAGCGGTTGATATTGGAAATATTCCATAAAAGGGCATCTACTTTTGAAGCGAATCTACAAGTTAAACTTGCTGAGCTAAGATATGAAATACCTAGAGCAAGGGAGAAGGTAAGGTTGGCTAGGATAGGTGAACAACCGGGCTTCCTCGGCTTGGGCAGATACGATGTAGACGATTACCACAGGATGATAAGAAGGAGGATGGCAACTATAATCAAAAAATTGAAGCAGGTCAGTAAGAGGCGTGAGCTTTATAAAAAAAGGAGGCTTAGGCAGGGTCTGCCCCTAATCTCCTTTGCAGGTTATACAGGGACTGGCAAGACGAGCCTCTTCAACATCTTAACAGGAGAGCAGAAGGAGACGGAGAGGGGTTTCTTTACTACTCTAGCGACTACAACTAGAGGTATAAGACTATCAGGATCGAAGGTACTAATATCAGATACCGTTGGCTTCATCAGCAGACTTCCTGCATACATGATAGGGGCCTTCAAGGCTACTTTAGAAGAATTGACCTATGCAAACTTGGCCCTTCTTGTAATCGATGCCAGCGAGCCTCTTAAAAATATGGTTAAAAAATACAAGAGTTGCGTGCGTATTCTTGCAGACCTTGGCGTTTCCCCTCTGAATGTTTTACCTATCTTCAACAAGTTCGACCTCACAAGTATGGATGAAGTCAAAGATAAGATCAAAGCCCTTAATATGATCCCTGAAGATGTCGCAATAACATCGGCAAAGACTTGCTTTGGAATCGGTAGACTTAAGTCCAAGATATACGAGATGGTCCAAGTTCGTGCTTCATCCCTCTTGCCCAAGGCATTGTAATGAAGGATCGGAAAATGGCAGAAGTTATAGTCTTAAGGTGGGGGCATCGCCTAAGGGACGAGAGGTTGACCACACATATCGTCTTGACTGCCCGTGCCCTTGGCGCATCTGGTGTAATACTATCGGATGTGGAGGATAAAGACGTCAAACACATGATAGAGAAGGTTGTAGAAAGATGGGGTGGCCCCTTCTTTTTTGAAATGAGCATCCCATGGATGAGAGCGATCAATAAGTGGAGGAAGAAAGGAGGGATCGTTGTTCACTTAACGGCTTATGGGGAAAACATAGAAACTAGTGATGTATTGAAAAGGATTAAGTCGACAGGTAAAGACGTCATGGTCCTTATAGGTAGCCAGAAAGTCCCTCCAGACTTCTTCAGGGAAGAAGTCTCAGAATTTAACGTTGCTATAGGTAATGAGCCCCATTCTGAATGTTCTGCCTTAGCTATCTTCCTCGACCGATACTTTGAAGGCAGAGAGATATCCAAAGAATTTAAGGGTGCAAAGGTGAAGATAATACCTCAGAAAAGAGGGAAGCGTGTAGTATTCATTTCCGACCGTCCAAGTTAATTTTTTCTTTTAAAACACAAATTCCAATCTTCATCTCAGTCAGATAAAGGAAGCTCTATTCATCGGCAACGATTATCTGCCGATATACCTTTTCTCCATTTTTTGCCACTTTCAATATACTTTTATCCTTTTAATTTAAGCATGAAATCAAAGGGGAGAGTATGAAGAAGAGTTTAACAGAATTCTTAGAGAAGGCACCACTATCACGGTTCCATTATATATTATTGGTCGTAGGTAGTTTGGTCTATGGATTTACTGCTATGAACTACCTTCTACTCTCACCCATTTTGCCTGCTATAAGTAAAGAGTGGGCTTTAGATATACCTACACAAAGCCTTATCCTAAGTCTGACAGCTGTGGGAATGTTCATTGGCGCTTTAAGTTGTGGAATCATAGCAGACCTTTTAGGTAGAAGGAAAGCCCTTTTACTGACCATCTTGATAATGGCTACATTTACAGGGCTTTCATCTTTTGCTTGGGATGCTCTATCTCTGTCTATCCTTCGCTTTCTAGCAGGAATAGGCTTGGGCGGCTCATTGCCTCAGCCCGGAGTTTATGTATCCGAATACGTACCTGCAAAGTCTAGAGGGCGTTTTCTGGGTTTGATAGAATCTGCTTGGGCATACGGGGCAGTGCTTGCAATAATCTTCCCATTTTACTTGATCAAGGGATATGGCGAGTTCTTAGGGTGGCGTCTGACCTTCTTGATGGGTCTCATCCCACTCCTTCTGATTCCTTTGATTCTTCGGTTTTTACCCGAGTCTATAAGATATCTAGAGAATAAAGGAATGGGGGACGAAGCCTGGGATATCCTTGAAAGACATGGACTTGCTTCCCTGATGCCTGATGGGGGTCGCCCTAAAAATCGTAACCCTCTCTATCCAGTAAAATCTACTTTGAAAGAAGTCTGGTCTTCTATGTATGGCAAAAGAACGGCAATGCTATGGATCTCATGGTCAGTCTTGGTCTATACGTATCACGGGATATTTCTCTGGCTTCCTTCAATTTATGTCGAGCTTACAGCTGCAAAAGAGCTCCTTACGCCTCTTTACTTTGTACTTCTTGTGACTTTGTTGCAGATACCTGGATACTATAGCGCAACTTTTCTTCTAGATTCTATTGGGAGAAAGCCCGTTTTAGTCGCATATCTGGCTCTCGCTGGCCTTGGCAGTCTTTTATTTGGACAAGCAACAGGAATATCCTTCGTACTCTTCTGGATGGGCGTCATCTCGTTCTTCAACTTGGGTGCATGGGCCGGTCTCTATGCCTATACCCCTGAACTCTATCCTACTCCTATAAGAGGAACAGGGTCGGGACTTTCTGCAAGCATCGGGCGCCTTACTTTGATCTTTGCGCCCATAATAACAGGTTACCTTTGGTGGTCACAAGGGGACATCTCTCTTATGTTCCTTGTATTTGCTGTGGTACACTTCTTAGGGGCTATATGCGTCTTGATTTTGGGGATAGAAACAAAGGGCAAAGTCCTAGAAGAAATCTCAAAACCTCCTCTTAAGAAAGAAGAGACGAGAAATAAAATAGAGTCAAGGCCTCAAAATCCATCGGTTTAAAAAGGATCGAGTGTAAGACTATACCTTTTCCCACAAAGATTATGACTCAAGGGGAAAGGATAGAAGATGAACGACAAAGTATCGAGTTCAGCCATAAGGAGATTATTACGTAAAAAGCTGTTTGATGAAAGCCAAAGGTTTTAGATGAGAGGGAAGATCTAGTAAGGTCGACTATTGATACTAAGAAAGATCGATTTTATGGAAAATCTTAAAAGAGGATTTTTACACAATTAATATGTGTCATCTTCTAAATTATCAAATTTTTGGGCAAAAAACCCCTTTAGGAGGAAAAAATGACGATGGTGAGGCATTCAAAGGTCGAGTATGAAGATGCCTTTGTCAAGATAGCCGGTCTATTGGGGGGCGAAGAGTACGTAAGAGTAGCAAGGGCACTTCTCAACAATGAGCATGCAACTGATGAAGAGATAGCTAGTGCTACAGGGTTGAAGATCAATACTGTTAGAAAGACTTTATACCACTTATTTGGCCGGTCTCTTATAGGTGGTGTAAGAGTCCGAGACTTGAAGCGAGGCTGGTTCGTGTACAGATGGCGAGCTCAAAGAGACCAGACGGACAGCTTCATAGATACTCAGAAGAAAAAAACCTTAAGAAGACTTCAAGAAAGGCTGATATATGAAGAAACCCATGAATTCTACCACTGTGGCACGCCTGATTGCAAAAGAAAGACTTTCGAGGAGTCTATCGATCTTTTCTTTAAGTGCGATGATTGTGATAAAATCTTGGATCGTGTAGATAATAGCGAACTGAAGAAAGCTCTTGAATGGAAGATAAATGAGATAATAGATGAAATAGAGAATGCCAATGAAAAAGGCGAATCTATGGATCAGCTTTGATTTTTAATACTCTTTATTTAGCAACCGATTTCCGTCAGAAAGATGTAAAATGAACGAGCAAGAAGCTATAAATTTATTAAAGGAGGAGAAGGCTCCTGATACCCTCCTCAGACATAGCATTACTGTGAGTGAAGTCTCGCTTATTTTGGCTTTTGCTCTGAAGGAGAATGGTTATGAAATCGACCTAGAATTGGTGAAAGTAGGCGGGTTACTGCACGACATTGGTAGGACGAGAATGCATACTGTTCATCATGGATACGTAGGTGGAAAACTTCTGAGGGAGATGGGCATTGATGAAAGGATAGTAAGGATAGCAGAGAGGCATGTAGGTGGGGGTCTATCAAAGGAAGATGCCGAGAAGATAAACCTGCCAGAGGGGGTATATATGCCAGAAACTTTGGAGGAGAAGGTCGTCTGTTTCGCTGATAAGATAGTTGGAATGGACAGAGTAATCCCTTTAGAAGAGACTCTGGATAAGTTCAGGAAGGAACTTGGAGATGAAAGTGATGCAGTGCAAAGGCTCATAGAACTGAAGGGCGAACTCGCCAAGCTTTTAGGCCGTGACCCAGAAGATGAAGTCAAGAAGAATTTCTTTGTGTGAGATGATTATGTATTTTACTTTACGATCACGCTCAAATCCACACTAGATGTTTACATGGCGCAAAATCTCTAGAAGAAAATTCAAAAATAAAAAATGAAGGGGAGGCAATTTTACAGTCCTTTAGTAACTTCTAAAGGAAGTTATTCTACTACTTTTCCTGCATCTGATTCTTAAGTTCTAGTACCGTTAGACCACCAAGGATCCAATTATTTGGGGAATCTCATGGATCAGTACCCAGGTAAATTGTTTTGGTTGTTTTACTTTTTTTAACAATTACATTCATCAAACCATTGTGTAATGCACATTTATGGATTTTACTTAATGAAATCATTGGAAGAACAAAAGGAAAGGACATAGTTTATGAGCTGCTCAACTATGCTGAAGCTTAAGACATAATAAACTAAAATATAAATTGTTGATCGGAAAACATATAGGTATCAGACATTGTCTATTAACAAAATTAAAAGTAAGACTATCGATACATTAGAAGTACAGATAGTGAGTTTTCTTCGTCGAAATCGTGGAAGACCGTGCACAAAGGAAGAGATAACTGCAGGGCTATCCTTTCTCCCCTCCAACTTTTACCGTGTAAAATCGGTTGAATCGCTTACAGACACCCTCAGTAACGTCAGTGTAATGTGGCTTGTACAAGAAGCCATAAAACAACTATTGAAAGAAGAAAAGATCATAGTGAGAAGGGTTAAGACTAAACTCGAAGAAGAGACCTTCTATATGGTACTTTAAAACAGACGATCAAGGATTCAGTTCCTGTTTATATATCTTATTTAGAACATCTTTTGGCTTAGATGTCATACAGACTTCTTTGGCAACGAATGGGAAAAACTGTAAGATACTACAGTAGGATTGGAAGAGAAGCCAAACTGATAATCATCATATCTTCCCTTACATCCTTACCTTATAGCTTTCTCTTAGTTATCCAGTCGATCTACCTTGAAAAGGCAGGAATAGACCCTACTTTGATAGGTGTATTGTATGCCGCTTTTGGTCTTGTAAGTTCAACCTTTACCTTTCCATTCGGAATGTTGAGTGATAGATATGGTCGAAGGATTTTTTTAGCCCTAGGTATTCTTCTTCAAGCTATTTCGTACGTAGTGTACATCTTCACCATAGACTACTCTTTACTTTTCATCTCTGGGATGATGGGTGGCGCTGGAAGTGCCATGTTCTACCCTTCTAGTAGTGCTTTATTGGCGGAGAAGGCTTATGAGGGAAAGATGACCGTGACTTTCAGCCTTTCTTTCTTTATATCAACCTCGACATACACTATTGGGGCTTTGTTGAGTGGTTTGCCACTTTACTTTCGAGCATGGTTCAACTTTCCTGAAGTGCTATCATACAGACCTATGTTCGCTCTTGCATCCTTCTTTTTGATTCTTTCATTATTCCCTCTTGCTTTAATCAAGGAAGGTAGAATTTATAGAGATAAAAGAAGGCTCTTACCAAGGAAGTCTTTAAAGATTATAGCCAAGTTCTCTCTCACCGATGCTTTGATTGGCATTGGGGCTGGTTTCATAATACCCCTCTTCTCTCTCTGGTTCTTTTTGAATTTTGGAGTAGATGAAGTAGTCTTGGGTCCGTTGTACGCTGTTGTCAACGGTATAATGGCTTTATCGTACCTTGCAGCTCCTAAGCTCTCTGATTCAATTGGCATGGTCAACAGCATAGTTCTAACTGTAGGCCTGTCGACAAGTTTGATGTTCATGATGCCCTTTATAGACAACTACAGTATAGTAGCAATTCTCTTCGTATTCAGAACTTTCTTGATGAACGTCTCAAACCCTATATCCCTGTCCTTCATGATGGGTATGGTTACTCCAGAAGAGAGGGGCTCGGCTTCAGGCATAACTGGCTTAGCTTGGAACCTTCCTTACGCCATAACTACAATGTTTGGAGGTTACATTCTTCAGAATATATCACTTTATCTACCATTCTTAATATGTGGCACATTCTACACAGCCTCGGCCATTCTATTCTATGGTTTCTTTCGCCAATATGAATCGAAAAGGAGAAGTGATCGGGAATAGACCATTTAAGCTTGTAAAAAAGATTGCGTTACTATTTTTTTTAGAAGTGAAAGATAAGTTCTCCTAAGGTTCTATGGCATAACTTTTGGATCACGAGTGTGTCTCAAGCATCATATTGTTCATTTAAATAAATATAATAAAACGATCCCACAAATAAGATAGTAACGTTGAAAAGATCATATACTATAAAATATGGAGTGTGAAGGAAGTGGTCATCGTAAAGATCATGCCATGCCTAGACGTCAAGGAAGGTCGGATCGTGAAAGGTATTCATTTTGTCGATCTAAGGGATGCCGGTGATCCCGTCGAAAACGCGAGGTTCTATGAGAAGGAAGGGGCTGATGAACTAGCTATGCTCGATATAGCGGCGACTGTTGAAAGAAGAAATACGAAGCTTGAATGGGTTAAAAAGGTGAAGAATGCTATCTCGATACCTCTAGTAGTGGGAGGAGGGATATCTAATTTAGGTGACATGGAAGAACTTTTCGATCTAGGTGTGAGTAAAATATCGATAAATACTGCAGCTGTGAAAAGGCCTAAACTTATTAGAAATGCTTCGGAGAAGTTTGGAAAAGAAAGAATCATTGTAGCCATCGACGGCAGGAGGAACGTTGGTATGCCTTCTGGCTTTGAGGTTGTAATAAAAGGTGGGACGGAAGGGGCTGGGATCGATGCTTTCGAATGGGCTAAAAGATGCGAAGAGCTGGGTGCTGGAGAGCTCTTACCTACAAGCATAGACGGGGATGGCACCTTATCGGGCTACGATATCGATTTTACTAGAGTTATCTCTGACGCTGTTGAGATGCCAATAATAGCCTCAGGAGGGGCAGGAACATTAGAGCATCTATATGAGGCGGTAGTTAAGGGTAAGGCCACAACACTTTTAGCCGCTTCCATCTTCCATTTCAGAAAGTATTCCATTAGGGAGGTAAAGGAGTTCTTAAAAAGCAGGGGCATAGACGTGAGGCTTTAACTTCCTTCCGTAAACGATTAGAAAAAGAAAGTATGATTCGATCGATGTATAGACTTCATACAGCTTAAGTCGATATACTATTATAGGATCGATACCTCTATCACGCCAAAAGCATAATACAGAATCGATAGACCTTCTCCCGAAGTTAGTTCGATGATTCAATGGCTCTTTAATAGAAGAGAACACAGAGACCAGATTTTCGTTGACATTCGACATCTTCGTCTATTCCTTCATGATACGATCATCTGATAAACTTTAAAATAAGCATTATATCTACGATCAAATAAAATAATTCGTGTTGGACGCCATAAATGTTACCAATCTGACAAAGACTTTCTTAAGCAAGAGAAGGAGGGGAAGGCTACCCTTTACAGGAGAGAGGATAGGGATAAAAGCCTTAGATGAATTAAGCTTGAGAGTCAAAGATGGAGATATGGTAGGACTGCTCGGTCCTAATGGAGCTGGCAAGACCACTCTGATCAAGATCTTGAGTACGCTCATAATCCCAGATAGCGGAACTGTAAAGGTGAATGGTTACGATATTCTAAAGGATTCACTTAAGGTTAGAGAGAGCTTAGGCGTCATGCTGACAGGTGAGAGAACTCTTTACTGGAAGCTTACAGGTAGAGAAAACCTACTTTACTTCTCAAGACTTTATCATGTGCCCAAAGATTTGGCAAGGAGGAGAATAGACGAGCTTTTAGCTTTAGTTGGGCTCAAAGAAAAGTCTGATGAGCTTGTTGAGAATTACTCAACAGGACAACGGGTAAGGCTGGGTTTCTCAAAAGCATTGATCAACGATGCACCCATAATGCTCTTCGATGAACCTACCATGAGCTTAGACCCTCAATTTTCAAGACACATACGTAATACGATAAGATGGCTTAATGAGGAAAAAGGTAAGACTATTCTCTTAGCAACACAGAATATGCTCGAGGCAGACGAGCTATGCCATAATATTTCTATAATCGATCAAGGGAAGATAATCGTCTCAGGATCGCCAAGTGAACTGAAGGCTAAGCTATTAGAAAAAAGGAGCATAAAGGTGATAGTTCGCAACCTACCCATTAAAGAAATCTATACTGAAAATCTCTTAAATGATGTAAAATGGACTATTAAAGAATCCGATGATGGGCAATCTATCATGCTACAAGGAATGGTTGAAGACGAGGAGAATGCCCTCTCTGTATTGCTTGAGATGATTGCAAAGAAAAGTGGAAAGGTAGTAAATGTGACTGTGAATGAGCCTAGCTTAGAGGACGTATTTCTTAAGTTCACAGGAAGGAGTTTTATTGGTTGACTCGTTGACACGTTTCTTTAATGGCGTTATAGCCACAGCGTATAAAGAACTTAAGATATCTTTAAGGTACTCAACATGGATTCTAACGATGTTTGCGGCACCTTACATATTATCGATTCTGATGCAAAGTATTGGCAGTTATGCTGGAGGTTCTGAAGCTTATAGCAACTTTTTGGCTTACACAGGAACAGAGAACATGTTCGTATATCTGATCTTAGGAGCCCTCCTTTGGATGATGGCTGCTGTAATCATGTGGGATGTTGGCCTCTTGCTGAACAATGAAAGATGGAGAGGAACATTGGAGCAGAACGCCATGGCTCCTGTGCCTTTCATCTCCCTTGCAGTAGGGTTCACGATTGCGGACATCTTATTCACTTCTCCCATTTTAATCATAGGGGTTGCTTCAAGCCTCTTCATAGGAGGGGTTTTCTCTTTAACATCCTTCTTTCAAATCTCCTTACTATTCATAATAGGACTTCTTCCACTTTACGGAATAGGGTTGCTATTTGGCGCTCTATCCTTCAGAAGCAGAAGGAGTTATTCAGTAGTGAACATTCTGAATACAACCTTGGCTATACTGTCTGGCTCTCTCTATCCTATCGCTGTCTTGCCAGTCTGGTTACAATTCGTCTCGAACTTGATCCCTTTAACCCACGCAACGATCCTTGTTAGAACATTTTCCCTCTTACCTCAGTTCTTTCTTAGCGAATCATGGCGCCTACTATTTCTAGTGTTCATGATAGTCATCTATCCCTTAATAGGTATCTACACGTTCAATATGGCTGATAGGCAAGCTAGAAGGAAGGGAGATTTTGCCAAATATTAAGTTATTAAAATACTTAGCTATGGATTTGTTGGCATCATCATGGAAAAATTGGAAGATAATGGCAAGATATCCTGAATGGTTATTATCTGAGCTCATAGATTCGATCCTTTATCTCACAATGTTCTTAATCGGGGCAATGATATTTTTACCGAACTTTTCGAACCTTCAAGGAACTTTAGCAGTGAACTCTTTGGTTTGGGGGTTTGTGTTCATGGTGAATTTTGGATACGCTATCTGGAACTTGGGATTCTCATTACAGGGGGAGAACAGGACTGGCACCCTTGAGCAGGTATTTCTGACGCCTACTTCAAGACTCGCTTTCATAGTTGGAACTGGCCTTCAAAGCTTTGTCACGGGAGCTCTACTAATAACGATCTTACTGCCTTTGATAAACCTGCTCATGGGTATACCCATAATCGTCCAAGATGTCGCCCTATTGATGGTTTCTTACAGTATAATGATAATCATGATGCTCGGATTCGGAATAATCTTTGCTTCTTTAATTTTACTTTTAAGGACTCCTGAAGGCATAGGAAGTTTAACCTATTTTCTTGTGATGATCTTGGCAAGTGTCTTTGTGCCCGCGACAACTCTACAAGAACCTCTAAGGACTATAGTATCTTTATTCCCCCTTACTTATCCTATCGACATGATAAGATACTCTGCCATAGGTACGCCTACCCTATTTGAACCCATCTTCGAGTTCGTCCTTACTGGTATGATATCTGTAGGCATATTCTTCTTTGGTCTTTTTATATTTCGCCTGATTGAGATAAGACTGAAGCGTGGTGGTTCTTTAGTAGCCTTCTGATTTAGATGTGTTTTGATCTTCTTTTCCACTATCAAACATGAGTCAAATGATTAGTAATAGGTTTGATAAACATAATAATCTATTTTGGGGTTCTCATTTAAAAGATATATTGAAATATGATTGAATGTATATTGGTTATAATGCTATTAAAACTGGAATTAATTCAATGTGAGATTAAAGGCTTTAGACTGATAAATTGGTTTTTTATTGGAGCCTTCGAGAAGTATTGAAGCCCGCATTTCTATTCTTTGATAAGGGTAGCATACTGATTAGAGGCGAAATAAGGGTACCCTATGCTACATGGGATGAAAGGGTGAAGGCGTTCAGGGCCCAGGCATTATATTATCGTGAGATATTCGAATACCTTAAGAGAAGTGAACTAGACTTCAAGGACTATATCCAAGACCTGATACCCTGCCCAAACCTCATATGTAATAATATCTATTTGAGAAGCTATCAGATGAGGGCTTTAAGGGCATGGGATGAAGCTGGTAGAAGGGGCGTTATGGTTCTTCCTACAGGTGCGGGGAAGACCTTTATAGCGATGAAGGCAATCGAGATGGTTAATCAGCCATCGATAATTGTCGTGCCTACCCTTGACTTGGTGGAGCAGTGGAGGAGCAGGCTTAAAGAGGAGTTCAGAGTCGAAGTTGGAGTCTATGGTGGAGGCGATAACATACTCAAAGCTCTTACAGTATCAACGTACGATTCAGCATACCTTAAGGCAGGGGAGATAGGAAACAGGTTCAGCCTCATCATCTTCGATGAGGTGCACCATCTACCAGCCGAAGGCTACAGGCAGATATCTGAAATGTTCACAGCACCTTATAGGATGGGTCTAACTGCGACTTATGAGAGGGAGGACATGCTCCATAGAGAGTTGCCAAGGCTTACAGGAGGAGTTGTATACAGGTGTGAAACCGAAGACTTAGCAGGAAGATACCTCTCAGAGTATACACTTCATAGGATGAATGTGGCCCTCACGGATGAGGAGAAGGTAGAGTATGAGAAGAACTATAATGTATTCAAAGACTACCTTGCCAGCAGAGGGATAAGGCTCACCACATCAGTGGAGTTTCAGAAATTCGTTATGAGAAGCGCGAGGGATAGAGATGCGAGGCAGGCGCTCCTAGCGAGAAATAGAGCACTGAATATCGCCTTCAACTCGGAAGCGAAGATCAAGGCGCTAGAGGAGATACTGAAGTCAAACCCTGAGGATAGGTCGCTGATCTTCACCCAGCACAACGAGCTAGTGTACAGAATCTCAAAGAGATTTCTTATACCATACATAACCCATACCACAGATAAAGGGGAGAGGCATGAAATACTGAAAGGTTTCAAGGATGGAAGGTTCAGGGCGATAGTGACCTCGAAGGTTCTAGATGAAGGGATAGATGTCCCAGAAGCATCCCTTGGGATAATAGTGAGCGGGACAGGGAGCTCTAGGGAGTTCGTACAGAGGCTGGGAAGGCTCTTGAGGAAGAGGAAAGGAAAAAAGGCGAAGCTCATAGAGCTGGTTTCGAAGGAAACTTCAGAGATGAGGACAAGCTGGAGGAGGAAGAGAAGTCGAATAGCAGGAGATATATGACGAAAACGGTGATGATCGATGCTTCCATCCAACCTACTCAGGGCTAGATTTAAACGAGGACAGATCTATCCCGTCTATGCGCCTCTTGATGAAAATACCTTAAGCCTGACTGAAAGGATGGTTGAAGTCTTCAGAAAGGGTGTTGGGAGGAGAAAGGGCGAACTCAAGGAGTGGCTTAAAGTGTTTGAGGATGAGGGCTTCGACTACAGACTGGTCAGGGGCTTATCGAAGATCCTCGAGAGGAGGTGTATATTTGAGGTTGATACTCCCATCGATCCAAGGGAAGCTAGGAGGACGACCTTTGAAGAGGCGAGTAGGGTCAAGGCTGTAAGTAAGGATGAGAGGGAAAAAGTCATCCGAAAAATTGCTACCAAGCTGGATACTCATCCTGAAACTCTTGAAAAGGCGCTCTATAGCGATGTTGAAGAGGAACTCATCTTAGAAAAGTTTGATCCCTTTGAACAAGATAAATTGATAAAGTACTATAACCTTTCTTTAACACAGACGCTCCTATTCAAATCCCTGAGGATGGAATTTACAGCCTCGGGAAATTGGAAGAACATCTTCAGATCTGTGAAGAGATTAGGCCTCATGTATTCAGTGGATTATAATGGCAGTGGCTACACAGTATCTGTAGATGGACCTTTATCCATATTCAAGATGACCGACAGGTATGGGACTTCTCTAGCGAAACTCCTACCACAGATAATAGCATCAGAGTCGTGGAAGATCAGGGCCGATGTGCTTGGGAGGAAAAAGAGTAGGATAGATATATTCGAGCTTAAGAGCGATGAAGTGAAAGACACCATAGAGGATGTTAAAAGTGAAGACCTTTTAGAACAGAAGCTTTATGATAGCACAGTTGAGGAGAGGTTTGCAAGAAGCTTCAATGCCTATGATTCTGGATGGTCGATGAGGAGGGAGCCTGAACCATTAATGGCAGGCAGGCACGTGATGATACCTGACTTTAGCTTTGAGAAGCGTGGTGAGAAGGTTTATCTGGAGATCATGGGCTTCTGGACTCAAGAATACCTTGAAAAAAAAATCAGCAAACTCAACTCCATCACGAATTTGGATATGATCGTAGCAGTGGATGAAAGTCTTGCATGTTCAAAACTCAAGAAGCTAAAAGGTCGAGTCATATACTACAAGAAATATGTACCTATCAAACCTATACTTGACCACCTCAAGAGGGTTGAAGAAACCATCATAGAAAGGGAGTCTGAAGAGTTAAAGATGGAGAGGATAAGATTGAAGGGAGATATAGTGAGCTTAGAGGAGCTTGCCGAACAATACTCTGTTACAGTCGAATCAGCGAGAAGGACACTTCAAACCATTGATTTTGAAGGCTACAGAAAAATCGGCGACTGCTATATATCTGAAGCAAAGCTCAAAGAGTTGTATGAGAAGCTTAGTAGCTTGGAGAAGCTTTCAGATGTATTGGCAACTGTCGAGGTATACGGAATCAAGAACCCGTACCAGGTCCTTAGAGCCTTTG
>JAKLZD010000138.1 GCA_024256245.1 Candidatus Methylarchaceae archaeon HK01M | reverse complement strand
CAGATTATCATTTTTCTTTGAAAGCTCCTTCACTTTGGTTTCTAAATTCGAATTGGTATCTAGTAGATCGTCAATCCTGCTTAAGGCGTCATCCCTCTCTTTCTTGACTTGGTCATGATACTTTATGGCTTTGAGGTCTTTGATGTACTCGTCGATCCGTTCCACTCTTCTCACCTCTCACTCAGCAGGACCAAGACTGCTCGTAAGACCTCTCATAGCCCAGTCGAGAAGGTCTATAAGCTCCACTTCGTTAGAGGAGCTCAAATGAAAGTACTTGTTGGACAGGGAGTATCCTGCCTTGACCTTTGGATTCACTCCCTTGACTCGACAATAGTTCATGAAGGCTTGAAGCATTATTATAAAATAAGAATGATCCTGAGGCAAATCTTTTAGTTCTGATGGATATCTTAAAAGAGCCTGCAAATATCTTGCGAGTCTCAGCTCCTCTTCAAGCTTCCCAGCATCAGTCTTTAGTTTACCAAGCTTTTCAGCGTACTCCTCGTACTTTGTGGATATGGTATCGATAGCGTTTGAGAACTTATTATTCAAGAGCTTAACACTTTTACTTAGATCAACAGTAAAGGGCTTGAGCAGGCCTTCAGCAGTATTCTTCAACTCTTCCGATGACGCTCTGAGCTTCTGGACTTGACTGTTTAGCTCCCTTACCCTCACCTCCAGCTCGCCTTTCTCAGAAGAGAGCCTTTCGATCTCCTTTTCTATCGTCTTCTGCTCTCCATACGTTCCTATAGCTTTGAGAACCTCAATCGGCTCGCCGTACTCCTTTGCAGTATCGTAGATGTCTGTTATGGCTGATATGCTGAACTTGTACTTGTAGAGAAGCGCATCACACATGGCTATTACAGTTTGGAGGTGCGCATAATCTGCTTGCACCTTCTTCAGATCGGACTCTAGATCTATACTCTTTTTCTTAAGATTGTCCACCTTAGATTGGAGCTCGGCTAGGTTTGTGTATGTGTTTACCGCTTCGAGAACTTCTTTTACTCCTCCAAAATTGTCGGCGGACGTTTTTAACTTTCTTAGGGTTGCTTCGTCGAAACCCAGATCCTCCAGCTCTTTATGCAGATTCAAGAATCCTTCTATAAGAGACTTCTTCTCCTTTAGATCCCTGATCTCTGAATTCAGCTTACTGACTTTATTATCAAGCTTCTCCTTATTTGATTCCAGATTCTTGACATCGGCTTGGATGGTCTTAAGTGAACCAAAGGTATTTACGGCTTCAAGGACCTTATTGTAGCCTCCATAAGTCTTAGATGCTTTATGTATTGTCTTTAAATTGTCAAGTGTAAATCCCGCCTTCTCCAGATCAGACTTGTATGAAAGAGCTTCCCCTAATTGAGTAAGTGTTAAGCCTGAATCCTTAATATCTTTATACGTATGGATTATATCTTTCACATCAACCTTAGTTTTCTTGGCCTCCTCTAGAAGAGATGAGACATCTTCAACTCGCAAGCCTTTGGCAACAAGATCGCTATTGATTGAAATTGACGATTGAACATCCTCAAGGGATAAGTTCATGTTGACAAGCTGTGTTAAGAGATTGATGGAATTCTTCTTAGGACCGGGATTTACAACATCTGTACCTCTGGTGTAGTCCTTGATCGTCGGCTCACTCCATCCACCGTCTGTTATATTACTTACCTCTTTGTTCGTGAAACCCATCTCCCTTAGCTTGATCATGAGTTCCTTGGCTCTTACAAGATCTTTATCACGTAGGGGCTTCCTTTTTGATAAAGAGAGGAGTTCGCCCACTATATTCTCAAGCACTTTTTCCGTGCTCATAAAAATTCAGTACATATGGATGGGTGGGGAGATAATTAAGGATGACGCTGGAGGATGATAAGGGATATTTGGGGATGGTGAGAGAGGATAGAGGAGGATAATGGTTTTCCTTAAAGTCTATACCCCCCTTAAAATGATATAATGTAACGGACTTCTTTATGCAAGTACTTTAGGGCTTGACTAGGAACCCCAAACTGTCGTTCGCTAATCCTATAACTGTCTCCAGGCAACCTATCATATCCTTTCTCCATTGACTACTATCCTTTTAAATCCCTTCACTATCCCTTTCTTCATATTTTCTTATTTAGTACTGTTTCATTCTACTGAAAATTACCGTGAATCAACAACTTTGGACAGAACTATAGACCTAAAAAACTTAAAGAACGATCTCCCTCCGTAAGCATTACAAGAATCTTCACAAGGTTTCCGCCAGAATCAATATTCATATTATGACCGAGAATAACATGAGGAGAGAAATTAGTAAATTCATAAGATAATATTAAGGTTAAATATATCATACAGATAAACCAAAAAAATGAACTTATAATGTATCTATGCGTTAAAAATAACTTACCGATGAGATAATCTTTGAAAAACTAAATAAGGAACCTATCTTCCGTCGAATATTGGTAAAGAATGAAAAAAAGATCATTCTCCAAAGTTTTAGCACTTGTACTCGCAATTTTAACTTTAAGTAACTTCATTGGTCTTACTGTTCATGCCCTACCCACATGGCCTAGTTCTTGGATACAGATAGACTCTGACCCCAATGAAGATGGCCCAGGAGACAACTGGCGGGACGTTCAGTATGCTTACTATCAATACGATGAGGATTACTTGTACTTAAAGCTCAAGTGCTACGCCGAGCCGGGTAGTGAATGGCCCGGATCAGAAGGTCGATACAAATGGTTCGTTGACCTTGATGGTAACATGGAAATTCAAGGTGGAAGCATAATAGACGCAGAATATCTTCTTTTCGTCGAAGATACTGATGATGATGGATCGGGAGAAATGTATTTTTTGAATGATGCAGACGAAGACGACAATTTTGGCGAATATGAACCATGGCCACCAACCAATTACTCAGACTATGAAGTCACCGACTCTAATATTGGAGGCTGGAGAATAGTAGCTGCTGATAATCAGATAGAGATGTACATAAGCTGGAGTTCGATAGGAGATCCAGAACCCTACTGGTTGATATGGGCCACTGACCAAGAAAATCCAAACCTGGATCAGATGCCGACAACAGACCATCCCAACGAAGGGACGATAGCAATACGCGATGTAGCTGCAATAAGTCAGACCGTTGTTGATGAAGAGAACGATCCCATCCCGACGCCGGTAATTGTAGAACAAGGCGACCAAGTCAGAATTGAGGTAGTCGTGAAGAATCAAGGAAATCAAGAGGAGAGTTTTGACGTTACGTGCTATTTTGACACCAGCGTTATTGGAACGCAGACGGTAAACAACTTGCCTGCCGGCCAGTCTGAAACACTTTACTTTGTCTGGGATACTACCGGGGTACTTCCAGGCACCTACGATATCAAAGCCTGGGCCGACTCTGGTACAGAGATCACAGAGATCGATGAAGTGAACAATTGGTGCACTGAACCCCTAGCGGTAACGATTAAATTTCATGATGTGGCGGCGACCTCACAAGTACCAAACCCAACGAGCGTTGTGTACAATGCGGGTACCACAGTTAACATAGACGTAACGGTGGAGAACCTAGGTGAATTCATAGAAACGTTCGATGTCACCTGCTATTACGACAGCACTCAAATAGGAACTGCACAAACAGTAACCAACCTTGGTGTTGGGGCTTCAGATACACTCACTTTTAATTGGGATACAACAGGAGTACCCCCCGGCGTATATTACATAACAGCCATGGCTGATTCTTCTGGCGTCATATCCGAGGTCGACGAAGACAACAACGAATGCACCAGTCTTGCAACTGTAACGATCTATGAACCGGGCGAGCCGGGTGAGCTGTCTGTCGACAAGGCAAAAACCTCTGTGGTTAGCGGCCCCGACCCCCCCGTAGTAGGCTCAGAAACCGTTTATGAGCTAACCATAACTGTATGGAACATAGGCGGAAGCGATGTTGAAAATGTCGTGGTAGAAGACACGATTTCTTTAGATGTCTCCTTCGTAAGTGTTGGGACTCCGAGCCAAGGTTCAGCATCCGAATTTGAAGGAACCATCACTTGGAACGTCGGAACCCTGTCTCCTGGAGACAGCGAAACCCTGACTTTTAGAGTCAGCCTGACCCCTGGAAGTCCGATCAAATATTACCTCAACCACGCAAATGACCTCTCAGCTTCTGGTGACGACGTAGACACTGTTTTAGGCAAAACAGACGTGACCGTAACAGCCATTACAGGCCCCATCCTTATAATAAGCAAGACCGATTCTCCAGACCCGGTACAGCCCGGAGGAACCATCACCTACACTTTAACCTATGAGAATATTGGCGACATAGCTGCCTACAACGTCATAATTACGGAGACCTACGATCCTTTGGTAACCTTCGTATCAGCTAACCCGCCTCCAACCTCAGGTAACAACGTCTGGGAAATAACAGAATTGAATGTAGACGGTCCCCACAACATCCAGATAATAGTCGAAGTCTCTCCAGACGCTACAGATGGTACGATCATCTTCAACTCTGCAATCATAGAGTATGGTGACCTACTGCCCCCTCAAGCAAACGAGGAGACGACTGTCCAACAGCAACAGGAATTTATTATAAGATCGTTTGTTGGGGGAACCCTCATACCCATCAGCTTAGGGACCTTTACCTACCAACTGCCTGCCCTAACTATGATAGCAGTTTTAGCTGTTGCCTTCTTCGCCAAGCGCAGACGTAAACTCTAAGCAAACCTCGCAGAACCATCTTTATCATCGATAAGGATGTCTTGGGTCACAGTATTGGAAGAATCGTCATCGTAATCCCATTTACGAGTCCTTACTATCCATTTTAAGCGAATGGCAGACTGCCTGAGTGAGCTTCTAAATCCCTTTGGGGTCATTAGCCGCATTTAACCGACCCCATTTTTTATAGATTCGACTAGCTTTTAGCCCCTTTCTTTCTTAATACCTTGCGTATGACGCTAGACAGATCTTCAACAAGCCTTACATTCAGATAATTTGATGATTGACCATTGAGTCTAAAATTTTAACTTTATTATTTGGACGGTTATCAGGTATGATCTCAATAGCCACTGCCCTTCTACCATCTTCTGTGGTTAAGTTGAACCTTATTTTCACTATCATAAGCTCAGTTTCAATATGCCAGCCTTTGCTATAAGATAGTTCAGTTATACTCGAATCTTTCACCTGTAGACATTTATGATATCCTCAGAGCAGTTACCATAGATATCGTAGGCAACGACCTTAATTACATGCATCCCCCTCTGGTACCATATGGCATACCACCTGTACTCGTAAGGATAACTTTCATCAACGTTTTTGAGATAGCCATCGATGTAAAATTCTACTCTATCTATTCCTGAATCATCGGATGCTGAGACCTTTATCGTTACAGACCATCCTACTGTTGAGCCATCTGAGGGGTAGTCAATCTTGGCATAAGGAGGGGTGGTATCTACTTCTTCGATTTCATTTGATACCTCTATCGTCACAGGAGAAGATTCTCCACAGTTTTCGGATGGATCGTAGGCCTTGGCTACTAATACGTAAGTACCATCGGAGTCTCCAGTAGTATCCCATTCGAATTCATATGGATTTGTAAAGTCGGTTAAGTAAATAGCTCCATCCTTGTATAGCTCGACTTTTACGATCGCCTCATCGTCATTTGCATCAACCTTGACAGATATTGTTCCTGAAACTGTAGATTCATCTGTTGGATCGGTTATAGTGACCACGGGTGGATTTATGTCAGGTTCTGGAATCGTATTTAAGATTTCAACTATCACAGGAGAAGATTCTCCACAGTTGTCGGATGGATCGTAGGCCTTGGCTAATAATGTGCAATAACAATTGGGGTCACCGAAGGTATCCCAGTAGAAGTTATAGGGTTCACCAAAGTCGGTAGAGTAAAGAGTTCCATCTTTATAGAGCTCGACCTTTGAGACGCCAGCATCATCACTTGCATCGACGTTGACAATGAAATCCCCCGAAACGATCATTCCATCGCTGGGATGAGTTATGGTAACCACTGGAGGACTAGTATCGGTCTCGGGCATCGGTGGCGGATTCTCCCCAATAACCGCCTCCGCCAAAGCCCTTGAAGCATCTATCCTGCCCCAACCATAATATATGTCGTAGCCAGTATTGCCAAGGTCCTTTGCCGTAGATTCTACTATCTTCTCCACCTGAGTAGGAATCAGAGAAGGGTTGGCTGAGAAGATCAAGGCTACCAATCCTGCTGTAAGAGGCGCTGAGAAGGAAGTGCCCGATACGCTGCTGTAGCTCCCTCCATCCGTTGTTGTGTAGATACTGGAGCCTGGAGCAGCTAGATCTATGTAATGACCGTAACTTGAGAAGGATGCCCTTGAATCGCTACTTGTCGTAGCGCTCACCGAAATTATATATGGATTGTCTAGATCATAATGGTATCTTCGATCATTTCCTCCAGCAGCGACCACCAATCCACCCTTATCCATGAAGTACTTGGCAGCATCGGAGAGCACGCTGCCACTGTAAATTTGAAAGCTAATAACAGCTACCTTGGCTCCCCTATCAGCAGCATACATCAGACCTTTGATCAAACGTGAATAAGTTGTATACCCCCCACTATCGGTGACCCTGATAGGTAGGATGGAGCACTCCCAACCTATAGATGAAACTCCTATCACATTGTTGGTAAGAGCAGCAACTACTCCAGCAACCTTTGTTCCATGACCGTAGACATCCCTCGTATCTTCATTGTTGTTATAGAAGTTGTAGCCCTGAATAAGCTTAGAAGCCAGATCGGGATGATCCGGATCTACTCCACTATCGAGGACTGCAACTGTTATACACTCTCCTCGAGATATATCCCATGCCTCTGGTGCTAAGATCTTTTTCAGATGCCATTGAGAACCATAATATTGATCATTAGGTATTATTGAAGGAGAAAGCTCATGGTTCTCCTCTACAAAATCGATAAGAGGGTTCTGTAATAATATGGATTTTATGCTTGGAAGAGCAAGTCTTTGAGTAGATACGACAAGGACACCGAGGTCGGGAATTTCATCCACGATCTCAAGACCTAAGGACATCAAAAGACTTTCTTTATGATAATCATTCACCCCAGGCTTGAACTTCAACAATAGTTCACCAGTTTCACAATAGCCATGGTTACTGGCTACTCCAAGGATAGGAGTTATGACAAATCCGATAACGATCAAAATAGATATGTATCTGATTTGATGGTTCTTTTGTAACATATTCGTTTATTGTGAATAATATAACAATATTAGAATTAGGAAATATTGTTATAGTATTGTGAAATAGTTTAATAAAATAGACAGATATGTATAATTTATGTATAAATTATACATAATCATAAGTCAGAATAATATTAATACTGATATGTGATTTATAAGTTATATATGATGGAAAGAAATTACTTTGAATTCCAGCCGATTAAAATTTTTGAAAAATCTAATACTGCTAAAAGTATAATTCTCAATAATTATACGATTCATCAAATCAATTTAAAGGAGGTGTTATGTCAGCTAGACTAATGTTACAAGATATATAATTAATTATATTTGATCTAAGAAGAAGTCTAGCGTTAAATTTCTCAGCCCATTTAAAAAATTCTGACATTAATAAAAAATTAAGTAGTTCTTTCGGGATGTTCGACAACATTTATAATTTATAATAGTCAAATAGTTGTAGGGATAAAATTTGAGGAAAAGACGTGTGGATGCTCTAAATCTCAAGTCAGGTCCGACTGAAAGTGGAGAGGCACCTGCTCCTATAGAACCTATAGAACCTAGTACGCCTGTTGGGGGAGAGTTATTACCAGCGGTATCTCAGTACTGGCTCCTCATACTGCTTCTTTTGCTTCCCTTGGGCTTACTACTCTACAAGAAAAGGAGCACTCTACTCCCTTGGATTCTTAAGTTAC
>JAKLZD010000105.1 GCA_024256245.1 Candidatus Methylarchaceae archaeon HK01M | reverse complement strand
ATCCTCTCTTGAAATCTTCAGCCCAAACCGCTCCAACCACCGAAGCCTACACCTATGCTTCTATCCATTACCCCTAAATTTGAGATTAAGACCGAATAATTTACTAGACCAAGGACTAGTGTCTGTTAAATATATCTAATTCATATAGCGTCCTTTTCGTAAACGCCTTATAATTAATAAGCTCTGATTTTGTGGATATCTAAGAGAAACCAGAACTCAATATAAAGATGAACAACCTTAAAATGAACAAATCTCAAAGGTTTAAGTTTAGTGACTTTTATTTTGTTAGAAAAAGAGGTGATACGAAAAGAAATTTGGAGGTTGATGGAAGAATCCGGGATATCAAGATTTCCTAGACCAATTATAGGTAGGATACCCAACTTTGAAGGCTCAGAAAGGGCTGCACTAAGGCTGATCAACCAACCAGAATTTCAAAGTGCAAGAGTAGTTAAAGTAAATCCGGATTCTCCTCAATCCTATGTGAGAAGAGGTGCTCTTTTAAGTGGAAAACTATTAGTGATGCCCTCTCCTAGGCTTAGGAATGGATTTATCCTTTTAGATCCGAAAACAATTCTGAAAAGTTTTTTCAAGAAGGCTTCAACGATTAAGGGAGCTTTCAAATACGGAAGATTTTGCTCTATTGAAGATCTACCCAATGTTGACTTGATAGTTGCAGGATCCGTGGCTATAAGTAGAGATGGGTTAAGGGTTGGCAAGGGTGGAGGATATAGCGAGATAGAATATGGAATATTGAGAGAATTAAGTTTGATAGGTGAGGCGACGCCGATCTTCTCTACAGTCCATGACGTTCAGATAATTGACGAGGCTCCAAAAGAAGAGCATGATTTCATGGTAGATGTCATAATTACACCAAGTAAAGTATTAAGGGTAGAAAGAAAGTATTCTCAACCTCGAGGTATATTTTGGGAAAAACTAACCAAACATCAATTAGAGGATATGCATATACTCCTTGAATTAAGGAAAATTTTAAATTCTAATAGATAAATCTCCTTCTATATCATCGATATTATTATTTAACGTAAAACTTCATATTTATTCTGTCGTTTTTTTTTTGATTAAAAAACTTATAAACAATAATTGGGGTTAATCGGAGTTCATCATTATATAAGAGGCACACCTCTACTCTTCTATATATCTAAGTTTTAAGGTAGCAACTTCGGCACCCTTGAAGTTAGGTATATGCCAAAAGCATGGAAGAGGAAATTTCGCTATCTTCTTCGCCTCCATCTCCTTCAATATTCTCTCACGAAGCCCCTGCTTTTCGATAAAGATATCATTGCCTTTCATTCAGACACCTATCGAGTTCAAGACTTCATAGAAGGGCATCCAACCCGAATTTGATAAAGACGATGCTGAAGAAGATAAGTGTAGCCCCACAAAAGATTAGGAGAGATCGATAGACTCTATCACTCATAAACTTCTTGCCACGAACCATAACAAAGGCAACTAGGCCATACCAGCTCAGATCAGATAATATGTGACCGAAGTAAAAGGCCATCACACCCACGATACTGAATTCGAGGGCCTTGAGGAGGAAAACTGCTCCGACAGAGATCCACCAGATGAACCAGAAAGGATTGGAGAGACTAGTGTAAACACCCAACATCGTAGAACCCATACTTTGATCCTCCAACTTAAGATCAGGATTCAGAGAGACCTTTCGCCTTAAGGCATCCCTTAAGATGGTATAAGCCATCCAAGATAAGAAGAGGCCTCCAAAGAAGCCTATAGAAGCAACTATAGGTGGGAGAGACAAGACTTCGGCCAGACCTATGGTAAGGAGGAAGACCATGATGACTTCGAGCAAGATATGGCCTAAGGAAACGGATAGGCCCGACCTCAAACCTCTTTTTGTTGATTCGTTAATAGTCACTATTAAGACAGGGCCTGGCATCAAGGCCCCAGAGTATCCTATGATAAGAGAAGAAGCGAATAGGATCAAGACCTCTATGAACATAAACAGTTCTACCTATAAATCGGACTGCCTTAAACCTTTAGGCCTACTTGTATATCCAGGACCACTTGATTCCATCTTGGACCTACTTCCCTCACCACTCTGGATTCCAGTATCTTGTGAGGTACCTTCAGACTCGCTTCAAGTTCTTTTACGGCTCCCTTTATGGGATCCTCGCCCTTTGAAGCATGAGCATGAGTATAATAATGGATCACGCCGCCTTCTAGTTTTAGGGCCTCGATGGCAACATCTATGTAATCTATAGCCTTCTCTGGCAGTGGCATCAATACTCTATCTGCAACCCCTCTAAGAGATTCTTTTACTACAAACCTCACATCGCCCAAAAAGGGCACCACCCTGCCAACGACTTTATTCAGCCTTATGTTCTCCACCATGAGATTGTAGGCATCTGGGTTCAAATCTATGCTGTAGACCTTGGAGTCTGACTGATTTTTTGCTAACATTATGGAGAAAGATCCTACACCAGTAAACATGTTGACTACAGTCTCCCCAACCTCTACCTTTTTTGCTATACGAAACCTCTCCGTCGATAATCTAGGGGAGAAGTAGACCTTGGCAAGATCGACCTTGAAGATGCACCCATATTCCTTGTAGAATGTTATCGTCTTTTCTTCGCCCAAGAGGTACTCAAGATCCCTTATCCGATACTCTCCTGAAACTGGCGTTGCCTGCCTTAATACGGTCTTTATCGGTTTCATTCTATCGAGCAATGCCTTGGCTATGATCGACTTCTTATCTAGGAGAGGTTCGGGTATCTTTATGATGATTATATCCCCGATTATATCAAAGCTACCGTACAATTGCCGAATTTCATCGGTTGTCAGAACTTTCTCCAAGGCTCTCTTTAACATCTTGGGCATCCTTAAAGCACCAAAGATCGATCTGTCTATTGTTAATATGAATGGCTTATTAACCCTTGTCGATTTGATGGAGTTACACTTAATCTTAAAATCGATAAGACCTTTGGTAGCATTGAATACTTATCAGCCCTAAAGATCTGGAGAGTTACGAACTAGGCCAAGGTTGGAGGTTTCTTCTTTATCTCTTCAACTACATCTGGAAATAGTTTATACAATGGATGGGTCTCTACTGGTTCGATTCCCAATTGAATATTGGCGGTAGCCACCATAGCATCTACAGCAGCGCATGAAGGGAAGATGTGGTCGGCAGATTCTATCTTACCGTAGAATAGAAAGTCTGCACCAGCCATTATGGACGCTGCATGGATGGCCGATTCACATGCTTTAAATATGTCCATACCCCATCTCTTACACTCTTTCCACTTTGTAGTAGCGTTTGAAGGCCCATAGCCAGCTGGAAGACCCATCTCCTCTTTTATCACCTTTATAGCATCACAGGAGACTCCGCAAGCAGGTATAGTGGCTCCAGCAAGAACATCGACCATAATGTTCTCTATACAGGTTTCCTTGGATGCATCCAACAATCTCCTTAAAGTGGACAAAAGACCTTCTGTCCACGGATCTTCGTAGTTCCAACTGACTATAATGGATGATTTTATCTTCGCCTCTTTAATGGCATTTATCTCGTCTTCTTTAACTAAAGGGGATATGCTGTTGTATATGATCCTATCGGACAGCCCAACCTCAGTTATGTATCTCAAACCTTTTATTCTGACATTCATGGGCCAAGCATCGTATATGAAGGGATGGTCTGTGACTTCTGTTATAAAATCGATGTATCTTTCACACGCCTCAAAAGATGGTATAACTACATCCAGTATACATGGGTTGCCAAAAGTATCCGATAGTTCTTCTTGCCTCTTTATCAATCCATCGGCAACTTCTTTATCGAATACCCCTCTTCTCTCGTCTTTAACGATCTTGTGATCTTTGTAGAAGATGGAGCCGATCAAGACAGTTGGGTTCTCCTCTTCTCAGATATTAATTTCTCCTATCTGAAAGATTTTTTGTGAGGTTTTATATCTGGACACTTTAAATTTTATAAGAGAGGGTCATATAAAGTATTCTTAGAACACATTACTTAATCTTAACTAATAAAATTAAAAATTCACTCTTCTTCATGATTATGTTCTTTATTTTAGTATAATAAATATAATGTTAAACTAAAATCTCCAATAATATATAAGATTGTATATTCAAATCTAGCCCCTTGGAATATAGTAGTAAGCGTTCCTCTTCTTCTGTTCCCTATCAAGTTTACTACCTGGCTTATTTACCCTTGGTCTACTGGTATCGATGTCACGCCTATAAGTTACGCCTAAGTCTTTGAGGAAGATATTCATCCCCTTCTCCTTCACGATAGGTGGTGTGACCGCTCCTCTAACGCCTTGCTCGCCAGTAAATATCATTAATGAGTCGGATACTATATCTATGAGTTGAACATCGTGATCCACGATTATAGCAGATTTTTCTTGAGCTTTAATAAATCTTTGAGTCGCATTTGCAAAGGCGATTCTATCCTCTACATCCATGAAAGCTGATGGTTCATCTAACGCATAAACATCAGCATCCCTTAATAAGCATGAGACTACAGCTACCTTTTGCAACTCTCCACCACTTAACTCCTTAACCTGTTTATCATAAAGCTTGTTAATTCTTAATGGGTTAATTATTAAAGATTTGATCAAACTTGTATCAATATCGCCCTCTGATACTTTATCCAAAAGGCTCTTGACATCCCCATTAAAATCAGCAGTAAGGTATTGTGGCTTATACGATACCTTTACCGTGCACATTATCTCCCCCTCATCGGTTTTCTCTTCGCCTGCTATTATTTTCATAAATGTTGTCTTGCCTAGCGCGTTTCCTCCCAAAATTCCTATGATC
>JAKLZD010000004.1 GCA_024256245.1 Candidatus Methylarchaceae archaeon HK01M | reverse complement strand
CTATCGTTTTACTCTATATTCTCATTAATTTTTCATCTAATTTCTGTCATATCACATTTGTATATCAAATCTATAGTCAACGATGCTGTCCAAGAGAAGTTATTTGACCCGTGGCCAGATCCATCGTATGGATCGAAGTACTCATAAAATCTACTATCTCCCACCAAGTCTAATACAGCCTCTCTAAGTCTTTCAGCATGTTCTTTAAAGTTGTACTTACAAAGACCTTGGAAGAGCATCCAGTTTGTGTTGACCCAGATTGGACCGCGCCAGTATGTTATATGTCTAAAATATGGTGAATCGAGATCTGTGCTTGGAATCGCTGAATTTTCAGGTGGTAAGCCTTCTTCGGAAAAATGGGAATCGTCCAACCATTGTATAGTCCTCTCGATCAATGGTTTTTCAATTAAGCCCGTATATATGGGCATTAAAATAGCTACAGTTCGTTTACGTACAAACTTGTCGGCTATCAAATCGTAGTCGTAGAAGAGACCCAACTCAGGATCGGGACAAAATTGTCTGAGAAAACGGTCTTCTTGGCGTCCAAGCCAATCTATTATCTCATTCTTATCTTTCCCTGTAATTTGGGCTATCTTTAACAGAGCTTTGTTAGCCACATAGAGAATTGTATTGAAGACAACGTCTTTTATCTTAAAGGGAATTACCTTGTAAATTGATTTATCTTCGTAGTCGTATCTTTTAAGAATTTCAGTTAGATAAATATACCTGTCATAGTCTTCATTTGTAGGTCTTTCCTCCGTTTTCTTTACATGCTGTAAGTCTTTCCTTTCGTATTTTGGGAGATTTTTCGGTTCTATACGGGCGAGACCTTCATCCCATCTTGGAGAATCGTCGAATCCTGATTCCCAAGGATGATAGATAGTTGCGAACCCGGAATGTTCTGGATCCCTACTCACTAATAGATAGCGGTGAAAGTTTTTGAGCCGAGGAAACCATCGACTTATAGTCTTCTCATCATGACTATGTTTATAATATTTAAGAGCAGCTATAGCGTGAACTGGGGGTTGAACAATTCCTGAAGTTAGAATTCCTTTTGGTGAATGGGACTCTGTCTTCCAATAATCCGGGCCCGGAAAATATCCTTTAACTTTGGGATCAAATATAATATGGGGTAGTAAGCCATTCTTCCATTGGCCACTTAAAATACTATCCAACTCACTTTTTGCTTTATTCAATGCGTAGTGGGTATAGCCTATTGAGTGGAAAGCAGAATCCCAGCTCCATTGATGGGGGTAGAGTGTGGGAGAAGGAACAGTGTATTTTCCTCTCCAATTTTTTTCTAAAACTGTTTTAGCATCTGATAGAAGTTTCGTGTAGTCGGCTTTCATTCTCAAGTCAATTCTTTAAAGAGTCATTCATATATAGGATTCTTTATTATTTATTATTTCACAAACTTCTGATTTGAATTTATAGCAATGATTCAAATTCAACACTTTTAACTATCGAAGATCAATGGGAAGAACAATATGAACCCGCACTCTTCACTCCCTCACCTTGCTTTCTTGGCAACTATTACTAACTCTCCATTTCTTGTTTCTAAGTAGAAAATTTTTGGAAGTCTTGGATTAACCTTATTTTCGCATAAATGCCAGCAATAGTTAGGCTTTTATGTCTTTTAATAAATTTTTAATTGATATTGATTGACGGTCATATTCCAACCTACACTTGTGGATTATTTGATTATGGCGATATACTTTGCTTTCGTAATCTTTATAGGTTATCTTTTGCGAAGTCGAGTAAAAACAAGTAAAGATTTCTTTCTGTCTGGAAGATCGAACCCAAGCTGGATTTCAGGATTGGCTTTCATATCTGCAAATATGGGTGCCTTAGAATTGATGGGGATGTGCGCTGGTGCATATGAATATGGTTTGATCCAAATTCAGTTTTACTGGCTTGGAGCAGTTCCCGCAATACTTTTTCTTGCATTATTCATGATGCCTCTTTACTATGGTACAAAAGTACGCTCAGTTCCTGAGTACCTGAAGTTGCGCTATAATGAAGCCACAAGAGGGTTAAACGCCCTCACTTTCGCCATAATGACATTGCTATTATCTGGGATTAGCATGTATGCTTTAGCTTTAATCTTCAATGTATTGATTGGCTGGTCTGTTCATGAATCCATTATCCTATCGGCTTTGATCATCGGGGTCTATGTTGGATTAGGAGGGCTCACCTCATCCATATACAATGAAATAATCCAGTTCTTCTTGATCTGGTTTGGGATAATTCTACTTCCTCTTATTGGGCTTAATGAGGTAGGGGGCTGGAATGGTCTCATTAACAAAATTCCTGAATCATTCAGTCATATATGGTCTGTAACCACAAATCCATCACAGAATGCTATGGGAGTTGATTGGTTGGGTATGATCTTAGGCCTTGGTTTCGTTCTTTCTTTTGGCTATTGGTGTACCGACTTTCTTGTAATTCAAAGAACTCTTTCGGCAAGGAATATAAAAGCGGCACAGAAAGCGCCACTTATTGGGGGCGCCATAAAATTGATACTTCCTATTATTGCAATATTGCCTGGACTCATCGCATTACCACTTATTCCTGGTTTAGGCACAGGCGATCTATCATATAATTTAGCTCTACCATTATTGATCAAGCGCTATTTTCCCCCTGGATTGATAGGCTTGGGACTGACTGCTTTGATGGCTGGATTTATGTCAGGAATGTCTGGAAACATAACCGCCTTTTCCACTGTCTGGACAGACGATCTATACCAAGCCTATATAAATCCAAAGGCTTCTGATAAACATTTAGTATGGATGGGGCGTGTGAGTGTTATAGCTGGTGTTCTGATTAGCATTGGAACTGCATATATCGCCATGTCTTTCCCAAGCATCATGGACTATATGCAAGCTCTTTTTTCCATCGTTAATGCTCCACTTTTTGCCACTTTCTTACTTGGAATGTTCTGGAAGAGGACAACGCCATGGGGCGGTTTTTTTGGCTTGATTATAGGTATTCTAAGCGGTATAACTATTTTTGCTCTTATTCCATCATCTTATTTTGGAAGTGTAATGGCCGCTAACATTTGGAGAGCATGGTGGGCATGGTTAATATGCTTCGTAGTTACGATTTCTATTAGTCTGATTACTAAGCCTAAAAAGAATGAGGAACTTAAGGGCGCAGTCTATAGTATGATTGAGAAAGGTGAAATTCGAGCTAAGCTTCCATGGTATAGCAGGCCGATTACATGGGCTGTAGGCATCACCATTTGTCTGATTATAGTCAACATAATATTCTTCTGAGAGGAGGATAAGATGAAAGAGAATGAAACAAAGAGCTTTGTGGACATAAAGTTCTTCTTAGGGTTAATACTATTAATATATGGTTTAATATTGACAATCAACGGTCTCTTTTTTTACTTTACCAATGTATTTGAGTTCAGCCAAGATATCGATCTCTTCTACGGCCTCTTTCTGTTTGTTATTGGCTCAGTGTTTTATCGAAAATCGTCTAAACCTGAAAGATGGAAAAGGGCGTTGGCCCATTCTGGGATGGAGAATGTTGAAAAGAGGATGAAGTGGCCAAGGAAGATTAAAGAGTAGTCTCATCACAAGAGGCAGAACGACTAATAAATTCAAGCTGGTTCTTCTTAGGCACACTTCCAAACGGAAAAGTTGTTATTACTACGAAAACATTAGACTAAAAAAATTTAATTAACCAGATTTGAACGTGAGCTTTCGTTAGTGGGATTAAATGACAGGAGTAACAAAAGTGAAGGTGGATCCAGGTATTTGCAAACGGAAGGTGCTCATCAAAGTGGAAAGATCTGGATCTAAAGCCAAAATAAACATTACATCGAACTGCCCTCTTGTGACCGAATTCTCTGAAAAGTTGAGAGAGTTAGAGGGACGAGAATCCACAAGAAATCTACTCAAAAATATAGTATATCGAATATCTTCTGAATCTCTGCACTCAACCTGCCCTGTCCCCTGCGCGATACTAAAAGCAATCGAGGTAGAGTTCGGTTTTGCAGCGAAAAGGAATGTCAAAATATCCTTTATAGACTGAAAACGACCCATAAATAACAATTAGAAGACACCGCTTAGTGGTAAGTTTTCGGTTAGCTGTTCTCCTTAAGAATATAAAGATCATCGAGATGCTTTCATATAGGTACTCCTAAGTCTATAACATCAAAGAATAATTTCTCAAGAGAATATTCCCTATAACATTCATGGACTCTTTAGGGGTTTAATTTATATTTATATTGGAGGGAATTTTGCCAAGAAATCTGTTGAACCCAACTATAGTAAGTAAAGCTGAGAAGTTGACTGAATTAGCAAGAAGGCGGGGATTCTTCTGGCCAGCCCTAGAGCTCTATGGCGGCGTAAGCGGATTCGTATCCTTTGGAGAACTTGGCGTAAAGCTCAAAGAGAAGATAATTAGATTGTGGAGGGATTATTTCGTTCACAGTCATGGCTTTACTGAGGTCGATACACCTTTGATATCCCCCTACACAGTCTTCGAAGTATCAGGCCATGTAGAGAGCTTTAAAGACCCCATGGCAGAGTGCTCCAACTGCCATAGGAAGTTTAGAGCAGACCATCTTTTAATGGAATTCGGTCGCCATATCCCAGAGAGTATGAGCATCGAGGATATGAAGAAAGAGTTGAACAAAGGAGATGTTAAGTGCAAAGAATGTAGTAACACGAAATGGGATGTGGGGCATTTTCTAACTATGTTTAGAACAACTATAGGGCCCTACAGCGAGAATGAAGGTTTCATACGCCCTGAGACAGCTCAAGGTATGTTCACAGAGTTCAAGCGCCTTTACGAAGTATCAAGGGGTAAGATGCCTCTTGGTGTAGCGCAGATAGGGAAAGCCTTTAGGAATGAGATTTCACCAAGGCAAGGCATAATAAGGCTAAGAGAATTTTCTATGATGGAAGTGGAGTTCTTCTTCGATCCATCCCACCCTGCTTGTCCTCTTTTAGACCAATTAGAAGATGAAGAGCTTAGGATACTTCCAGAAGAGACAGTTACAAAAGGTATAGAAGAGCCCCTTGTTATGACAGTCAAAGAAGCTCTGAACAAAGGAGCGATAAAACAGGAGTGGCTTGCATACTTTATGGTACTATCAAAGAAATTCTTAAGAAAACTAGGTATACCAGAGGATCGACAGAGGTTTTATGAAAAACTTCCTGGAGAGAGGGCCCATTATTCTGCCCAGACTTACGATCATGAGGTTCTCCTCGATAAGTTTGGATGGGTTGAAGTAGCTGGGCATGCCTACAGAACGGATTATGACCTTAGCTCACATATGAAGAAGAGCTCTATCGACCTCTCTGTTTCTGTACAACTAAAAGAGCCAATCAAAGTTAAGCATCTGAAGATGAATATCGATGCAAAGAAGGTCTGGAAGGCCTTCCAAGATAAGACCGGAGGCATACTGAAAAGGTTACACGAAATGAGCCCAGAGGATGTGAAAAGGGAGATGGAAGATCGTGGAGAGGTAGTGGTTGAGGGGTATAGACTGCCTATGAACGCAGTTGAATTTGTTGAGGTGGAAGAAGAGACGAAGGTTAGGCGTTTTATCCCTCATGTTGTAGAGCCAAGTTTTGGGATAGAGAGGCTGATTTATGCTACACTCGAATATGCGTACTGGGAAAAGGAAGAGCGAAGGGTCATTCTGAGAATTCTTCCACGCCTTGCCCCTATTCAAGTAGCTGTATTCCCATTAGTATCAAAGAAAAGATTACAGAAAAGATCTCTTGCAGTACTAGAAGATTTGAGAAGAAGAGGGATTGATGTGATATACGATGATTCTGGTTCCATAGGTCGCAGGTATGCAAGGGCTGATGAGATAGGTGTACCATTTTCCATAACGATAGACTATCAGACCTTGGATGATGATACTTTAACTGTGAGAGACAGAGATACATGGAAGCAGAAGAGAATACCTGTTAAAGACCTCCCCGAATACCTCATAGAGCTTTTACATTATAATTGTTCATTATACGAGAGTAAAGAGCGCCATAGATGAGATCGCACCACTAAGGGTAGAAAGAAAGTTCACTACATTATTGTCCACGAAATTGAAACCTCTTAGTCTCTCAATGGGCTTACCACAATGTCTTAAGTTCTCGGTAGTCTTCCCACAGACCTCACATAAACCGATCCTTTGAATCAAAGCACCAAGGAAGCTGTCAACGATACACCCTATGATGCCCCCTATAGTTACTATAGTCAAAACCTCGATGGGTGAAGCCTCGACCATCCCAAGGAGTATTGCAACTGCCCCTATGAAAAATGATGCAAAAAAGGCAGATATAGTCCCTATCGGAGTAACGCCACCCGATGTACCAATCGGGACCCTCTTCCTTAAGTTAGTTATTAGTTTTGGCTCTTGTTTGCTCAATAAACCGATCTCCGTAGCTAGGGTATCTGCCGTGGCTGAAGCCATCGCACCAAGAAAAGCCACCTCATAAATTCCTCCACCAAAAAAGAATTCCGTGACTGCGAAGATGGTTGCAACTCCACCATTTGCCAAGGCATTAGACCAACTCCTTACCCCTCCCTTTTCTTGAGCAAAGCCAAGTTTCTTTTTGTAATTATATCTGAATCTTGTAAATTGGATGGAGACTACAAAGAAGATGATCATTATTATGAACCAATACCAACCCCCGCCAATCAGAATTAGAGAACCTATAAAGATACAAGCTATGGCGCCTCCAAACTCTACAGCTTTAACTTTTAGAGCTAAAAGTCCGATAGAAAATACAATTAGAATATAGGCCATCACTTCTAGAGCTAAGGGCAACATCACTTGCCAATTTTTACAGTTAAGTAGTCCCTCAAATACTTTTTTATCAATTATGATTTACTTAAATGATGTTGAGCCTCTTCCTCCTGACTTTTAAAGCGGTGCAAAAGTTTGGGCTTGCTAAGATATTTCCAGCTATCCTTTAAAAATTTCATTGATTTCAGAATCCATCGGTTCTCGATTTAATGGCTATGAATAATTAAACTTTGTCGATATATATTATATTACTTTATTCAATCAATTTATCCTTGGACTATCTTAACATAGTTTTTGAAGAAGAGATTTGTTTCTCCTAATGTGAGCATGTCTGTCGGATTTACTTCTAAGATCACTGGTAACTCATTGACAGCCTTTCCCAATACCATACAGGTCCTTGGAGGTAATGTCTTTACAATGGATTTTACCGTATCCGAATCTGCTGTGGAGACACGAGAGATCGCCTCAAGATCGACATCATTTGTAAAGTTGAATATGAAAAGATTATCAGCTTGTCTATAGATGCAGTCCTTTATTACATCTGGCTGGTTGGTTATGAATGTAGTGAATATGCCAAAATGTCTCATTCTAGTGACTATATCGTCCCAGTAAGTCTCCCTAAGATAGATGTGTGCTTCTTCTGCAAATAAAAAGATAGGTGGAATCTTGCCCCTCCCGAGAAGGTTGACCATCTTCCCCAATATTAGTTCCACAGCCATCTTCCTTATCTGAGGTTGGAGACGGCTAAGGGATACTATTAAAACCCCTCCTTTCTTAAGTCTTGACAAAAGCCCCTCAAATCTTATCGATTTTTCTCCCGCATCTGAAAACAAATTGGAAGATAGCATTGTATGATACCTTGAGAATAAAGCATCCCTGACAAACTCGTTGCACCTCCATTTCTGGATCGCATTGATAAGAGAGGCCATAGTTACTGGGCCCTGAGCCTTCAGAAATTCCCAAATCCTTCCGAACTCACGTAATGAAGCTCCAGGGATATCTAGTGCATGTTGAAGCATACTCGCAATCCCTGACAAGCCGATATATTCTAAAGTGAAGCGCAAAGATTCCCCCGGCACAAGGTTTACTACTTTATCTGCTATGGAATTCGGCTTCCCATCCCTATTCCATCCTATGCCTTTATATTCATCATTGAGATCAAAGACGATCACATACGCCCCATACTCTGCTAGCTTGCTGACGATCAGTTTGGCCAAATGGGATTTTCCAGTTCCCTTTTTACCAGTAATTATGTTAAGCCTACCATCTAGGGCCTCAGCATGAATATAAAATCCCTCGCCATTGTTTGTAATACCTATAGGTAATATCCTATAGCCCTCCCTTTTTACCAGAGAAAAAAGCTCAACTATCGATAGCTTCTTAATTTTCGATGTTACTCTTGATGGAAGCCAAGAAACGTTTGGGGTCAACATAACACCCTCTACAACACCCCTGATCTTACATCGTAGCAACTTCATATCTCTGATCAAGTAAGAAATAGTCTTGATCTCTAAAGGGTCGCGCTCGATTCTTTTGGCGGATGTATTCAGAATTTCCTCCCTAACCAGATCATTCACAAGTTCTGACCAATCTAGATACGATTCATCATAAACCTGAACTACCATCCATCTCTTTTGAACCTCATCTTCAATAAGAATGTATTCGCCACGTGATACTCTCTCAGTTGGTAGTGCCAAAAGAAGAATCTCATTCCCAGATTTCTCAAGGATCTTCATCTGAGTACACCTTTTCTCAACGAACCTATCTTAAGGCTACCTAGTGCTATTTTACGCGGGTCTTCTGCTGGAACCTCTACTATGCCAACTTTTTTTGAGAGGTAACTTTTAATCGATGTATCTTCTGAACGAGTGAATATAGATAGATGGTGAGCTAGCCTTAAAGACTCTGGATATCCTCCAAAGAAGCAGTCGTTATATCTTACCCTTGAGAGCGTATCCTCAAAAGTGTCAGGCTCAAAGTTGCCTATATCTACCCTAAAGACCAAGCCGTCATCAGTGAACTTGACAAGTAGGATTCTACCTTTAACCCCTCTGAATATAGGGCATATTAATCGGTGAATATCTGAGTAGATTGGGCTTTTACCACAGGAATAGAGCTCTCCTGAAATTCTGTTCAGGATTCTATGTCTTGAAGATTTTGAAATGCCGATGACCTCATTCCTGTTCTTCTTAGCTAAATTCAAAATATCTAAGAGACTGGAACCCTCTATATCGAAGATGGAATTTCTGAGTGAACCATCGATCATTATGACCCCTTCTGATAAGCTACGGACCAACTCCATCACAAAACTCCTCTCAAGCCTCACCCTGATCATTGCCTGGGCCATAGAGTCCTCTAATAGAACGAGCCTCGAGAACCGGTCGTCTTCATAACCTTCTCCAATTAAATCACCAACATTCTGCTCGTTCAAGTAGAAGATGATTGGCCCTATCCTCATATGGTTCTGAGGTTTGTGGTCATAAAAAAAGACAGATGCAACACGTGCTGCATAGATTACCCCGTCTTCGACATCGGCTATATGGATGCAAGATGAATCAAGGGCTGACAATACTGCTGGCTGAGAATTTGTTGGGAACTCTCTTACTTCTATGACTTCGTTTGAAGGCCATCCTCCAACAGGCCTCATGTTGTAATTTTCGGCGTTAAAGATTAACCTCTTTCCTGTGAGCTTTAGGACACACGATCTGACTTTTGAGAACAACTTATCTGTGATAGCTTCGGCTATTGACGATGTATCTGGTAAAACTTTATCAGTAAGCGGAAGATTTAATTGCTTGCCCATGTTGTTCAACAATATAACGCAAGATGGGGTTAATAAATGTTGTGCAATTATAAATTGTACAACAATAAACAATATGGTTGAGAACCTTGTCAGATAGACCCAGCATAGTGAGGATAAGATTGAAGAAAGGGAGCTGGGAAGTAGAGATAGAATGTGAAGAGACGAAGATCAAGGAAACCATCGAGAGCGTGCTTTCAGGCCTTAGCACTGTACCTGAAATCGAATCTGAAGTACCAAAAAAGTCTAAAGGTGCACTAACCTGTAGAAGGTTGATCGAAAACCTATGGGCTGAGGGCTGGTTCTCCACTCCTAAGAGGTTGGGCGATGTGCACGATGAATTGGCAAGGCGAGGATACCATTATAACAGGACTTCGGTATCCCATTCACTAGCCGAATTGGTGAGAGAGAACTTGCTCACACGGTTGGGAACTCAGAGAAGTTATAGATATGTGCAGAAGAAACCGCCACTAGCTCCTTCAGATTAACCTACATCTGATGTTAACATGAGGCCCTTTATATATGTCACAAAATCGTAGGATAGTCTAAGATCTCTTATTCTCTAATGAATTCACAACGAATTCCACAGATATAACAGATTCTCTTATGATTCCATTGAGAAAGGGATATACGTGTGAAAAGCCAAAAGACACTTAATGAAATCAAAAACAAATCTATGAATAAACTTTGACCGAGCATATCCGCCCCTATTAAGATAGAAAACATACCAAATATAAAAAAAGCGTTTAGAGAAAGTCGGAGAATCGTTTGCCGGAAATTGAACAAGGGAGTCAGTAAGCCAAAGACAACTCCTATGATCCCAATATATATGAAGAAAGGACTTTCTTTCGTGATTTGCCAATTGTTAGAAAAATACATAATGGTTCCGAAGAGATTTATTAACCCTCCTAAGATTAATCCTATACATCCGGTACAAAAGGTCTTATTCCCTATCTGAAATTCGTGAGCAGAAAAGTTTTCACAGTTAGGATGGTGCCCATGTACAATCTTAAGACCGAAAATAGAGGAAGTATTACTTGACGCAACTAGGCCTACTTTTGAGTTGTGTCTACTAGAACTCCCCTCCTTCTCACAATAAAATATTCGAGAACACTTCCTTGGAGAAAAAGCAGCTATTATCCCTAAGATGCAGATCAGTCCAAAAATTGAGCCTATTAATGGTTTCCGAAACTGAAGATCCTGAGTTGCTGGCGGGAAGATTGCTAAAATCCCTGTAAGAAAAAGTCCAAAAAATGACAAACTTATTAGTAACAAAAGTTCTGGGTAGTGATAAACTTTCATGAGAATGGCAATCTCTCTAAAATATGCTCCTTAACTGTCTCATGATACCTTGACTTGCCAAGTATCTATAGGTCCTCCTTTTGAGCTTATTCGTAGAGAAGATGCCTGTAAACCTCCTTTTCATAGACCCGTAAAAAGCCCTATAACACTCATAAAGTTCTTCTTGTACCTCTTCCCTAGATAAGTTCTCTGTGGGCATTATAGCATGAACCATATCGTAGTTCGCCCAATTGTAATCCTCGATCCATCCCTTTAGTTCCGCCTCTTCATACAACTCTGTACCTGGAAAGGGTGTAAGTATCATGAAGATAGCCAGATCAGGGTCTAAATCATTCACAAACTCTCTTAAATCCATTATCGATTTAGCTGAATCTTTTCTTTCTCCGATTATAAGAGTTGCTTGGGCAAATATATCGTTCTTTTTCAGCAATTTTATGGCTCTTTTAGATTCTTTAGGGTCGATCTTTTTATTAAATGCCTTGAGAGTTGATCTGCTTTGGCTTTCTGCCCCTAAAAGGGCCCACATGTTTCCTGCTTTTCTCATCTTTGGTAGAAGATCTTGATTTCTCACAACATCATCACATCTGGATTGGAAAAACCACATTATTTCGTCTGATAACCCCCTCTGAATTATCTCATTACATAAATCCTCCATATGTTTGCCAATTCCGAAATTATCATCGGTTAACCAAAGAAACCTTATCCCATGGTTCTGATAACAGAACTCCATTTCATCCGCGATTCGCTTTGGGGATTTAACCCTCCACAAACCATTCCAATGCCTCCATTGTGTGCAAAATGTACAACGATGTGGGCATCCCCTCGATCCTTCAATTAAAGCATACCCTGTCTTTGAACCACCCATCATGGTGAAGTGGTATTTATGAATAAAATCTTCAACGAAGTGATAGCCAGGAAAAGGTAAGTCGTCTAAGTTCTTGATCAAAGGTCTTTGAGGGGTGTGTAGAATTTTACCATCATGCTTAAAGGAGATGCCATTTATCTGTGATAAATGTGCTTTTTCGGTCAGAGCGTGAATCAAGTCTACAAGTGTCTGCTCTCCTTCCCCACGAACGATCAAATCTATTTCAGGATATTTTTCTAGACTCTCTTGAGCCAAAAAAGTGAAATGCTGGCCTCCGACTATAGTTAAAATGTCCGGTTTTACTTTCTTAGCAGTGCCACAAGTTCGAAGAATAGCGTAAGTGTTACAAGTTGCAAGCCCGCTGGAAGCCAATACGTCAGGATTAAAAGATTCTATGCGCTTTTCCAACTCCTTCCAACCCAATCCCTCGGCTTGGCAGTCGAGTACTACTATCTCCATATCTTTATTTTTACTTTCAAGGAATGCTGCGAGTTGGAGGATTCCATAAGGAGGTGGGAGGTACTCCCCCATAACAAACCAAAGATCTTTAGGCGGTTCTACGAAGAGGATCTTCATAGTTGATCAGACAATCGACCTTTTTAGAATCCTAATTTATTCATCTTTTAAGTATTAAATCCTTTCCTTCAACTTTGACTTCAAAGGAGGAAACATCCTTGGTCTTAAAACGCAGAAAGAGGATCTTTGGACCGGAAACAGCTTTTCCTGTAGTAACGTCAAATCTTGATCCGTGTCTAGGACAAGTTACTATTTTACCGTCTAAAGACCCTTTAGAAAGGTCTCCGCCTGCATGTGGGCATCTGTTTTCAATAGCATAATAGTTCCCATCTACATTTGTAATCAAAATCTCTTTTTCTTCAAACTTCACCTTCTTCATCTTTCCTATCGGAATTTCTGAAGTTTCACCAACTTTTACAAATTTCAAATTTTTTATCCGCCTAATAATGTTTTATTATCCCATATTTAATACATATGATTATAAGGCATCGATAATTATAAAATAGATACCCCAATAAAAATCATCCAACTGGGGCGATTAAAATTCTCGATGATGGCATACTTATTGTTTTTATTTGGTGCCTCGTTAGCTGTTATTTTAGATGCTATTTTTGTTCTTAACAGATTTCTCTTAGGTTCAGCCATAATTTTTTAACAATTTTTTTCTTCCAATTGATTATAAATAGCAATTTTATTATTGTTGCCTGTATGCTAAAGTTAATGTTCTAAGTTTAATTTATAGCTATTTATGTATTGAATTTAACCTCAGATATGTACCTCTGTTCAAGTTGATTTTGAAAATATTTTATAGAAGGGTCTAAACTTTCTTCTTGAACTGTCTTTATTTTTTTAATCCTTAATCCCATTAAACATAGTCAAACGAAATTAAACTTTAAATTAATCTAATGCCAAAAGGACATCGAGGTGTGTTCATAAAAGATATGGATACACTCAAATGGGCTCGTGGCGCAGCACGGATATGAGGACTGGAAAGCGCGGCAGACTTTTGGCCGAACCTCCTAAGCTGTAGGTCCGGGGTTCGAATCCCCGCGAGCCCGCCATTTCATTGTTGGCATTACTTGAATCTCTTTTTCTTTAGTGTTACAATCAATTGTAACGCCGTTACTACCTGCTGTAACGATCTTGCCTATGAAGGCATGAGTCCATGACTGAGTTAAAGGATTGGATTTGATGATAGGCCATATCAGCCTTTCAAATTCTATGAGCTTCTTAGTAATTCTATACTTCAATACTCTGCTATATCAACAATTGGCTTCTAGCTTTCCAATTAGGTAGTCAAGTTCTGTTCTTGTGAATAATATTGGTTTAAGCTCTTTTTCAATCATAGCTATAACTCTATTTATAGCAACATGAGTTTATAACCCTTTGACTTTTCTCTGATTATTAGATAAGCTTACACAGAAAAGTCAAAAGATAAAAAGGGATTTCCTGTTATTGTTGTATTCATAATAATTTTATAAATTACTTTGATTTAATTTACCGAGGAATTTTGGAGGAGAAAATTTGGAAGAAAAAGAGCAGATGGTACTAGAAGCTATGAAAAAAGCGGAAAAACCCGTGAGACCCGGAGATATTGCAAAGATGACTGGTCTCGCTCAAGACGAAGTCTCCAAGATCATAAGAAGTCTTAAAAAGAAGGGGAAGGTTACTTCTCCCAAAAGGTGCTTTTATGCTCCAGCCATTCATGAATGAATCTCCAAAGTATCGTTGATGTTTAAGTCATAACATGACGGTTTTAAATCCGAAATTCTAATCGATATAGGTGTTTCGTAAATTCTTTTACTTTTCACAAATTTTAAGGCTCATCATAAGGTTACTATATCTTCAAGATTTCTTCTTTTATTGCTCTATGGGTTTCGATGACTGGCAACTTAGTGTTTACAAGGTAGACTTCGAGACGGTCGAAGAACTCCTTAAAAAAACGTCTTCGAAGATCGTTTTTCCGCTCATTTTTTACTAGCAAGTGAGGATTGCTATAATCTACAGCTTCCAAATACTTGGTAGCTTCATCGGGCGTTAATTTTTTAACGATCGTATCGTCTTCCGGGTCTCGCTTTAGTAGAATGGCTGTCCTTAATGTGGTCATGGGCAGTATCTTCCCCTTTCCAACGATCCACCTAATATTGACAACCGCCCTGCCTTTCGCATCAAATTCTGCTTTATCGACAAGTTTTTT
>JAKLZD010000133.1 GCA_024256245.1 Candidatus Methylarchaceae archaeon HK01M | reverse complement strand
TTCCTCTTCAGCCCGTCGAAGGTGAAGGTCGTTAAGCTCTCTTCTCCTATCGCCTTCAAAACCATCGTATCTCTTTCGCTAATTGGATCCTTCAGTGTATCTTCCGATTCGGTGTCTATGGCCAGTTCCGTCTCTTGCTGATCGTCTATGGTATCTTCATCGATAAGTGATGTCTTATACTTTATCACTTCATCCTCCTTGGTGCTGAATTATAGATTGTCACAATGGTATAGATATACGATGTGGCTTATATCGTTTAGTATTCATATTTAATTTAGGATCTATGGACGAAGGGAAGATAGTGAAATCGAAGAGGCGACTCTAAAAGATCCATGAATTTGAGGCTCAAGTTACATTTTTTGAAAAGTTTTATCTGATTCTTCAACTTCGATCCGATCGTGAAAAAGGGATATCTGAGAGGAATTAGTGCAAATGTACTCTTACTCGGGACTGTAAGTTTTTTGAACGACCTCAGTAGCGAGATGATAATGCCCATCTTGCCCATCTTCATCACAGCATTAGGGGGAGGCGGTCTGATCGTTGGCCTGGTAGGAGGGTTGAGAGACAGTGTAACGAGTATTCTTAACGTTCTCGCGGGATATTCGTCCGACAAGATAGGAAGAAGAAAGGTCTTTCTCACTTCTGGATACTTGACCTCGGCTGTCCTCAAGCTACTTCTATCCTTTTCTATCGTATGGCAACATATACTGGTCTTCACAAGCTTTGAAAGAGTCGGGAAGGGTCTGAGAACCGCACCAAGAGATGCCATGATCGCGGACTCCATGCCCAAAGAGAAGGGGAAAGGTTTTGGGATACATAGAGCCCTCGATACTTCTGGTGCGATCTTAGGGTCGGTGGCTGTCTTTATCTTATTCTGGTTCCTAAGGTTCGAATTCAACTTGATTATATTCGTTGCAGCCATCTTTGCCTTTGTCTCTTTGATCCCATTGTATCTTGTAAAGGAGAGGAGAGGGAAGTTACGAGATGTGACCTTGAAGGTAGGTCTAAAAGAACTGCCAAAACCCCTTAAGTTATTCATCTTCATAGCGGGCGTCTTCAGTCTCTCCAACTTCAGTTACATGTTCTTCATCCTTAAGGCACAAGAGGCTTTTGTAGGAAGATTTTCGGTTGGAGTCCCCATTCTCTTGTATGTCTTATTCAACATATCCTACGCTGTTCTGGCAGCTCCTTTTGGGATTCTTTCCGATAAGTTAGGAAAAGGAAAGGTCATTCTTGTAGGATACCTATTATTCTCATTGACATCTCTTGGTTTCGCATTCTTCGATTCATTGATAGCCTTCATAATCCTATTCTTCCTTTACGGCATGGTGTATGGGATAATCGATGGGAATCAAAGAGCTTTCGTTTCAGATTTAGTATCTGAAGAACTCAGGGCAACTGCCTTAGGCACTTTTCATACAATGATTGGCCTGATAACTTTACCAGCAAGTCTGATAGCGGGGTTCTTATTTGAAATCTCTCCGAGTGTAACTTTCATTTTTGGTAGTGTGACAAGTTTAATTTCGGTCATCTTATTGCTTGTCTTTAAAAATTATTTTAAAGATCGATAGGCTCGATAATTCCTTTTAATCGAGTGTATTTAATTAAAATTGGGAAAGTAGAAATTTTTTCTATGGAAAGTTGAAAATAATATAAGAATTGTGAAGAATATTCGACAATACAAAAATTTTTTATGTTGGAACCACGATTTATTGCGGGGATAAAATTTGAGGAAAAGACGTGTAAACGCTCTAAGTCTCAAGTCGGGTCCAACTGAAAGTGGAATTCTACAAGTTCCTAATGAACCTAGTACGCCTGTCGGAGGAGAGTTATTACCAGCAGTATCTCAGTATTGGCTTCTAATAATACTTCTTTTGCTTCCCTTGGGCTTCCTACTCTACAAGAAGAGGAGCACTTTATTTCCTTGGATTCTGAAGTTACTGATGCGTTAAGAGTTTAATTACATTTTGGGTGAGGGGCAAAAGGGTCACCTTTGGTACTGTAGGGGAGGAGCCGACAGTAAAAATCCTTGCATTTCTTCAAGTTTTTGCAGTCTCTGCATTTTTGTAGTTTACTTAGCTTCACCCCCCCTCTGAAGAACAACCATTCCTGGGAGAACCAAAGGTTCCATAACTTTTGATTTTTTATGTTTCCTATAATCCATCTTGGGTCAGAGAGAACAATGTTGCATGGGTAGACCGAACCTTTGCAGTCTATAGATAGCCTATTCCTCCCAGCTTGACATGAGACGTATCCCTTCCTTGCTTCTAGGATGGACTCCTTCAAGGGCTGACAATGTAAGAAGACATCTAGTGAGATATCTATCCTCCCTCGATACCTTAATCTATCTACCATTAGATTGAGCATAGCTTCATGATATTCCCTGTAGGATGGAACCCACTCTACATGATTCTTCATTCTACCTAAAATCTTGAGGTCCAAGAAGGCTATCTTGCAGGACCCATATTTCGCCACCAAGTTTATTATCTCCCTGTACCTGTTCAGGTTCCTCTTGTGTAGACAGCAGTTTATCCCATATTGAACCTCATTTTTCTGTAGGAGCTTAAGGGCTTCAACCGTGCGTTTAAAGGATCCCTTAACTCCTCTGAAAAGGTCATGTTCCTCTGCCTCTGAATCGTCGAGAGAGACCGTTGGGATAGTCTCCGACTCTTTTAGTAGGGCCACCCTCTCCTCATCCAGTAAAATCCCATTCGTTAGTATGACCCTACGAAATCTCTTCTCTTTAAGGGTAAGGAGGATCTTATCTATCTCTGGATGTAGAAAAGGTTCTCCACCATTTATTCTGACCTCCAGAACCCCCATCCTCTCTAGCTGATTGAAGATAGATTCTAGATCATTCAAAGACAACTCATGTATAGTTCCTTCTCCTCCCCTTGAGAAGCAGTGGACGCAGTTCAGGTTGCATCTACTTGTTATGAAGATGTCAACCGATGTAGGGGCAGATAGGAAAGGGATGGGAAACCTACTGTAGAGTTGAGGGTCGACCTTAACTCTTTTAGGCGACTTGACCTTGGTGATGTCGTCTCCCACCTGAACGTATCCCAACTTCATCATTCGCTTCAGAAATCTTTCACATTTCTCATGGTTCATCCCAGATTCGTTGGAGACAGCCTTCACATTGGCAGGTCTATCATAAATGTATTCTAGGGCCTTGAATTCCTCCTCCGTCAGGAAATCGGTCCTGACCTTAATATGGTCGAAAGCCGCATAAGTGTCGTAATACTGGGGTTCAGACCTTAGTATAACTGAAGAGCTAAGTGAGAACTCTTGGGACAAATCCTATCCTCTCTAAAACGCAGTTTGGAGGTTCTCCATAAAAAAGATTTGTAGATCCAAATAAAATCTTATCCGAAGATAGTAGTTTGAAGATAAAAGATAAGATCTTATCTTTTGGCGATGTATTCGGATGAAGATCGTGGTTGGCAAAGAATAATCTTTTAGTCATCTCCCGAAGTGTAACGCCATAAATTTTAATGTCGCCTTACTAAAAGTAACCAGAATTGAATTTGATTGTGTGATCGATCCAGTAAAAATAACGTATGGGTAAGTTATGTTGAGCGTCATGAAATCTTA
>JAKLZD010000011.1 GCA_024256245.1 Candidatus Methylarchaceae archaeon HK01M | reverse complement strand
CCGACAGGTATTTCGAGTATAAGAGATCTGATCAAAGCAGAGCCCGATTATATTATATCCTCGTTAAAAGATATCGAAGTCTTGCTCAATACCCCACTCCAAAACTAAAAGGATATATATAACTATTGTTATACCTTTAATATGAGTTCGTATCTGAATCTACTAAAAGATTTAAAGCCCTATCAGGAAGTACGTGGTGTATAAATTGGCGTCTAGAAAGAGTGTCCATTTTAAGTTAGACAAGCTGAAGAGTAAATTAGCCGAAATCGACGGATTAGAGGTTTCTATAGGAAAGTTAATGGGTGAAGAGTGGAAGGAACCCTTCGGTCCGACACCTTGCCCCTCTTTAACCACTCTCAGGGAATGGGACTTAAAACTTTTAAAGCGTTACAAACCATTTTACCTGCCTTACTGTGACGTATGTTGCCTCTGCACTATGGGCAAATGTGATCTTACAGCAGGGAAGAGGGGAGCGTGTGGTCTGGACATATGCGCTCAGCAGTCGAGGATCGTTCTCCTTGCCAGCTGTATAGGAGCCGCCACTCATATTGGTCATGCAAGACATCTCGTTGAGCATCTGATAGAAAAGTATGGCAGAGATAGCCCGATCGACATAGGAAAATCTGTGAGTGTCGATATCCAGGCTCCTGTAACGAGGTTAGTATATGGAGAAAAGCCAGAAACTTTGGGTGACTTAGAAGAGGTACTGGACTACGTTGAAAAACAAGTCACTCAACTTTTAGCATCTACCGCCACAGGTCAGGAAGGGGATAAACTAGATTTTGAATCGAAAGTATTCCATGCAGGAATGATCGACCAAGTCGGCATGGAAGTTGCCGATATGGCCCAGATCTCTGCATATGGGTTTCCTAAGGCTGACCCTGAGGCTCCCTTAGTAGAGATAGGTATGGGCGTCATCGATACCAAAAAGCCTGTCATCTTAGTCATAGGTCATAACGTTCCACCTTCTGTTGAGATCATCGACTACATGGACGAGGCTGGCCACTCAGACAGTGTTGAAGTTGCGGGGATATGCTGCACATCCATAGATGCTACAAGATACAACCCTAGAGCAAAGATCGTTGGACCTATTTCTTGGCAACTGAGGTTCATAAGAAGTGGCATGGCAGATGTAATTGTAGTCGATGAACAATGCATCCGAACAGATGTATTGATGGAAGCAAAGAGGACCATGACGCCTGTGATAGCCACGGCAGAAAAGAACTGCCTCGGCCTGACCAACCGAACTCTCGATCTAGCAGACGAAATCGTGGCGGACCTTGTAGAAGGAAAGGCTTCTGGTGCCCTTATCTTCGATCCGGAGAAGGTGGGGGAGGTCGCTGTCAGGACTGCTATGCTCCTTGCACCCAAGAGGGCCAAGTTCAAGGTTATCCCAGAAACGAAAGACATCATAGAAGGTGCAGGCGAATGTGCACAGTGCCGCTTTACCCCATGTATGAGAGCTTGCCCAAACAACCTACCAATTCGTGAAGCGATGGAGCTTGCTGCCCAGGGAGAACTAGAAGGCCTATCGAATCTTTATGAAGCGTGTATAGGTTGTGGGCGTTGTGAGAGTGCGTGTACCAATGAATTGCCCATCCACAGCTACATTATAGGAGCTTCTGAGAAGAGAATCAAGGAGGAGAAGTTCAAAATCAGATCAGGGAGAGGAGCCATACAAGATGTCGAGATAAGGAGGGTTGGAGGGCCCATCGTTCTAGGAGAGATACCAGGGGTCATAGCCTTGGTTGGCTGTGCAAACTATCCTAAGGGAGGAAACGAAGTTGCAGAGATCGCTGAAGAGTTCGCAAAGAGGAGGTTTATAGTTGCCACTTCAGGATGTTCAGCCATGTCCATAGGCATGTATAGGGATGAAGATGGCAGGAACCTCTACGAAGTCTATCCAGGAGAGTTCGATGCAGGGGGGATCGTGAACGTTGGTTCTTGTGTTTCTAATCCTCATATAGCAGGTGCAGCCATAAAGATTGCAAGCATCTTTGCAAAACGGAAGCTCAGGGGGAATTATGAGGAGATCGCAGACTACACCCATAATCGAGTAGGTGCAGTAGGGATCGCTTGGGGTGCCATAACTCAAAAGGCGGCATCCATAGCTAGCGGCTTTTGGAGGCTAGGTGTGCCTGTGATTGTAGGTCCACATGGGTCAAAGTATAGGCGTATGCTCCTAGGCAGAAAGGATCATAAAGAAGATTGGTATGTCTACGATGCTCGTACTGGAGATAAAGTATTTGTTGGGCCTTGTCCCGAACACCTCTTCTACGCTGCTGAGACTAAAGAGGAGGCGATGGTGATGGCTGCAAAGCTGTGCATGAGGCCGAACGATACACCAAAGGGAAGAATGATAAAGCTTGCTCATTACATCGATCTCCATAAACGGTTCTACAAAGTCATGCCTGATGATCTACACCTTCTCGTTAGAACGGAAGCCGATCTCCCCATAACGATGAAGGATGAAGTGAAGAAGATACTCGCGGAAAAAGGGTGGAAGGAGAACGTTATACCAGACCCAACACTGCTACCAAGGCTTATTCATGTAAAAGAGGAGAAGCATGATGAGTAGCGAACCTTGGCAGATGGGCGAAATCGCCGGGCCGAAGAAAGCACTCATAATTACAAAGCCTGCCGCTATAGTAGGAATGTTGAAAAAAGCCAAGCGAGCTTTGATGGTTGTTGGACACGAGATATCAAATTACGACTTTGAAGAGGACAGTGCAGTAGATTACATGATCCGAATAGCTGAAACCTTCAAAATCCCTATCTTGGCCACAGCTCATACAGTAAGTGAGTTCGTGAACAGGAGCTGTTACCCTGTATGGTGGATGTCTGCTCTGGATATCGCGAATAGACTCCAAGACCGAGAGTGGGAAGGACTAGATGGAAAAGGCCAGTACGATCTCGCCTTATTTATAGGGATCCCTTACTACATGGAGTGGACGATTCTATCAGGACTTAAACACTCTGCTCCAAACTTAAAGACTATCTCGTTAGACAGATACTACCAACCCCACGCAACATGGTCTTTTCCGAATATTAAGATCGATGAATGGCTCACACACATGAAGGAAATCTTGGGTCAAATAGAAGCAAAGTAACACACATGTGTAAGCTATATATCCTGTACGTCAATCTTCTCAAAGTTTTTTCACAACTTCCCTAAAACTAAAGATAAAGAATCTAAGAAGGCAAAATATAATAGAGCGGGAAGGAATAACGATTATGACGACGATGATGTCTCAGAGTTAATTGGAAGGATGAGATAAAGGCATTTGACTGAGTCGTCATATCGTTCCAAGAGCAAATTTATACCATTGTCCTTCAACAGGTAACGAAGAGTTCCTCACATAGCCTCTTTATCAGAGCTCCTCTTAACAGAACTCTCTTCTCTTCTTTAAATTCTTATAGATAACGATGATTCTATAATGTTTGATTAAGCCCTTTCAACATCTCATTGTCGACGAGGTAATCTCTGTCTTTCACTAACTCCTCGATCACATTTTAGATTT
>JAKLZD010000117.1 GCA_024256245.1 Candidatus Methylarchaceae archaeon HK01M | reverse complement strand
GTTTGTCACGACTACCCCCACCACAAAAGTAGGTCTCGAACTCTAGTAACTGAGTGTCCATCACAGTTTGTACCTTCTCTTTTAATCCAATTGATGGCGTTCCTCCTGGTGGATACCCCGAGATTTTCTCAGCCTCAGAGAAAGAAAGGAGACGAACATTCTTAGTATTCAAAGCTTTAGCGGCCGCTTTGTAATCCACTTTCTTGTCACCCGGTATAATAAGGAGTGCGAACTTACCTTCATGTGTCTTAGAGATTAGGTTCTTAGTTATTCTATGAAGCTCTATTCCAGTGACCTTCGAAGCGTCAAAAGTATGCACCGTCTCTTTTTTCTCAATGAATCGGAACCAGATCTCGTTCTCTATTAAGTAGAGTTCTAGGTCCATAAAGAGAAGCTAACTATTGTTAGATAATAAGTTTGTACATTAGCCGTTGATGATCTAAACAGAATACCACAAAAAAATGCAAGTAGTGTAATCCGAAGGAATCGACCTTGTTTCAAAATATTGGATATTTTATATAAATGGTATTTCCACAACCAAAACAATAAGTTGGTTTCTCTTAACCAAAATGTCCTCGATGTGTTTACACGGACACGCAGAAATAGATTATTTGTATATACCAATGAGAGACACCGTTTCCCTTTTATTTAAGCTGACATTAGAAAGTTGATATATTGTGACGGGGATGAAGGAGCTTTCAGACGATAATGTTCATGACCTCGTCTATGAATCCATAGAACTAATAAAGAAGGTTCAACGCCAGCTCCAGCTCCCAATAAGCCCCAATCTCCGAAGAACAATTAAACGTCTTAAAAATGGATGCTTCAAGGCTGAACATATCAGAGGACTGAGGAAGAACAAGTATACGATGGAGTATGGGATGTTTATTCCGCCTTCAACGATTATCCTTGACAAACATCTGCTTAAAAGCGATAAACCTATGGATATTCCTGAATTTGTCGATACTTTTATGGTTTACAATGCTGTCCACGAAGTGTTGCATGCCGACGACAATGTCGGTGGAGATAAGCTTCTCCTATCTACACTTGAACATATAATCAAAATACATGGAGATAAGCTTGAGAAAAGCATGGAAATAATCAAGGAGGAAGGCAACCATGATTGCATTCGCAACAAGAAAGATTTAGCCTTCTTATGGGCAATCCAGTATAATGACGTAGTCACCCATTATCGAACATACGTAGTCTTGAGGCATATGAAATACCCAAAACTAGATCACATCTGGTCAAGGCTCAGGAAAGACTACTTTCCACCCCATCTTTTAACAAATATCGAGATTGTAAAAGGAATAAAGTACGTTTTCAGCCTCTTTACAGAGAAGCTTGGGGAGTATTGCTTGATAGAGGCATATAAAGAGCATGTGGATATTAAAGAGAGAGACTCCTTCAAGCTCATAGTATAAACCCAAGACTTTAAACAACTTTAAACCAATCATTCTCGATTAAAGTTGCTCTACGATACCCTTGTCGAGTCTTATGAGAGACTTGAGTCCACAACAAAACGTCTGGAAATGACAGATATCCTCGCCGATCTGCTGTACAGGTCAGAACCAGATGAGATAGATGAGGTGATTTACCTAACTCAAGGCAAGATACATCCAGATTGGACAGGTGAACCAGAGATAGGGATGGCCGAAAAGACGGTTATAGAGACTATCCTTAAGGCAACTGGATTGAGTAAGGATGAGGTTGAGGCTCTTACAGCTGAGACAGGAGACATTGGTCTTGCCGCTGAAGAGGCATTGAAACGTAAAAAGATCCGAAACCTATCATCAAAGAATCTTACCGTTAATGATGTCTATACGTCATTAGATAAGATATCAAAGGAGTCTGGGAAAGGAAGCACCAAAAGGAAAATCGATCGTTTGGTGAAGCTCTTGGTGAACGCATCGCCTCTGGGTGCTCGTTACATAGCACGTATGGTTGTTGGAACTCTCAGACTTGGTGTAGGTGATATGACCATACTGGATGCACTATCTTTGGGCTACACTGGAGGGAAGGATCATCGAGAACTTATCGAGCGATCTTACAATCTGAGCAGCGATCTCGGTGACGTGGCCAAATCACTGGCAAGTGAGGGTATAGACTCCCTTAGGAATTACTGTATTGTGGTTGGAAAGCCTATAAGAATGATGTCAGCTCAGCGCCTCTCAACTCCAGAAGAGGTTATTGAAAAATTGGAAGGGCTTTGTTCAGCAGAGTTTAAGCTTGATGGGGAGCGATTCCAGATCCACAAAAGGGGAGACAAGGTCCAAATCTTTTCTCGTCGCTTAGAAAACATCACCAGTATGTATCCTGACGCTGTTGAGCTTACAAGGAAGAATGTTACTGCTGAGGAAGCCATCCTTGAAGGAGAGGCGGTGGCTATGGATACAGAAACGGGAGAAATGCAACCCTTCCAGACTCTTATGCAGAGGAGAAGGAAATATAAGGTCATGGAGATGGCTAAGAAGCTCCCTATATCAATCATATTGTTTGATTGCCTTTACTCTGAAGGAGAAGACCTGACGCAGATGCCATATCCTGTGAGAAAAGAGGAGTTAAGAAAAATAGTTGATGTTGATGAAAGATTCCATAT
>JAKLZD010000113.1 GCA_024256245.1 Candidatus Methylarchaceae archaeon HK01M | reverse complement strand
GCGCCTATTCTTTGAATAGACGGCGCTCCAGTCATAGGATTTATCAGAGACTCTATATCCATATCTTAGACCATCATATCTAGCAAGGTTCGAGCTGGCTTCTGACATAGCTATTATGTAATAAGCTGGAAGGGCGTAATGGAGGCTCTTAAGTGATATCTCTTCGTATTCTGCCCCAAGCCCTCCTAACTTTGATATGGCGTCCAAAACACTTTTCGCTACATGTTCTTGAGTGCCTTCCCCGAAGAGCTCACGTGGGACACCAATATTTACCTCATCAACATCGTCGATCAGATACTTCATATAGTCCTCTTGAGGCTTATTCACCGATGTGCTATCTAAAGGATCGTGACCTGCTATACAACTCAGCAAAAGAGCGCAGTCTCTCACATCTTTTGTAATCGGTCCTATCTGCTCTAGGCTATTTGCATAAGCTATCAAGCCGTATCGGCTCACCAAGCCATAGGTCGGCTTCATACCTACGGTTGAGCAGAAACTCGCAGGGCATCTTATCGATCCTCCAGTATCAGAGCCCAATGCCAAGGTTGCCATAGAAGATGCTACTGCTGCTACGCTTCCTCCAGAAGAGCCGCCAGGCACCATCTTTACATCCCAAGGGTTGTGTGTAGGACCAAAGTAGCTATGCTCGGTTGATGATCCCATGGCAAATTCATCCATATTCGTCTTCCCTATCATTACACTATCTTCATCGTAAATGCGCTCGACTACGGTGGCATCATAAGGAGGATAGAAATCTTCGAGCATGTGAGATGCACATGTTGTCCTTATACCCTCTGTACACATGTTATCCTTGACTGCTATGCCAACTCCACATAATTTCCCAACCTTGTCTCCCTTCTTTATCCTCTTGTCTATCTCTCGAGCCTTCTTGAGAGCCATGTCTTTCGTGAGGGTTATGTAGGCATGAACCTCTTTCTCGACCTTCCCTATCCTATCATATAAGGAGGTTATGTAATCCTCCACCCTTAATTCACGGGCTTTTACCTTCTCAACGATCTCATATGCCGATAGTTCTAGATGATGTGGCATAAAGATTACCTCAAGTCATCCTTGGAGCTTTTACGAACCTTCCCTTAGTTTGAGGCACAGTTTGGAAAGTTACTTCAAGTGAAGGCTTTATCTCATCCTTTCTCAGTACATTGATGAGATCTAGAACATGGTATGAGGGCGGAACATCTTCTGTATCTGCCTCATCTATCTTTGCAAAGTAGGTTAATATGTCGCTCAACTGATGGGCGAAAAGATTCACTTCCTTCTTTGAAAGTTCGATCCTAGCCAACCAAGCAATATGTTCTATCTCTTTCTTAGATAACCCCTTCTTCCTTTTAACCAACTCATCCACCATTCATGGTGTCAGCCTAGACCGGTCTCTCGGAAATATGGTGACCTCCCGTATATTCTCCTGCCATGTTAATACCATCATCAATCTCTCCAAGCCTAGACCAAAGCCCGCATGAGGGGGCATGCCATAATCAAAGACTCTCAAATGGTATCTAAAGAGCTTTGGCTCCAGACCCTGCTCCTTCAACCTCTTTACCAATAACCTCTTAGAACTTACCCTTGAACCTCCCGATGCCAATTCTATGGAGCCGTGCATAAAGTCGAACGATTCACAGATATCCTGCTTATCACCTTTTGGTTTTATATAAAAAGGCTTCATAAATGTAGGCCAATCTGTTATAAAGTAAAATTCAGGTATGATCTTACCCAAAACCTTAAGGGATTGTGTAGAAAGATCGTCGCCCCAGTTAACAGTCGTGCCTTCCTTTTCTAAAATTTCAAGCACATCTTTGTAAGTGAAATTTTTGAAAGGTACTTTAGGGACTGGCAGTTCATGTCCCAAAAACTCCATCTCACTGCTACATCTCTCACGTACTTCCTTAACTGTATGGTAGATCATCTGCTCGATAAGTCTCATTATATCTTCATAAGAGACAAAAGCTTCCTCGACATCGATCGATACAATCTCGCTCAAGTGTCTTAATGTGCGGGATTCCTCTGCCCTGAAGATCGGTCCTATCTCGAAGACCTTTTCAAAAGGAATTACTAGCTGCTCCTTATAAAGCTGAGGACTTTGGGCTAAAAATGCTTCCTTATCATAATATAATATAGGAAAAAGAGCCGCGCCCCCCTCAGTTGCTGTAGCGATTATCTTGGGAGTGCTCACCTCTATGTAGCCTTTCTTTATGAGAAATTCTCTTATACTTTTCAATACCGTGTGCCTTATCCTGAATATAGCTTGGGCTTTCGGTCTCCTTAAATCTAATACACGTATGTCTAGACGTTTATCTATACTTGCCATCTTTCCCCCGAATAGACTGAAGGGAGGTTGTCTCTGAGCAATACCCAAGATGCACATCTCTTCAGGGATAATCTCAGCTCCATGAGGGGCTTTATCGATACTCTTGACTATACCTCTAATTCCTATGCTAGAATGTTCACGAATGTTCTTTACCTTCTCTAAAACCGATCTGGGAATCTTGTCCTTATGCATTGTAATCTGTACGGCCCCTTCTTTATCATGAAGGATCAGAAAGGTTATGCCACCTTGCTCACGTATGCTGGCTAACCACCCAAAGACTGTAACTCTTTTGCCATCTAACTCTGGCGTTATCTCTATAGAGTAATGAGTCCTTCTCCATTCTTTTAATTCATCAAGCTTTTTCATGGCAACCCCGAATCTTACTGCTCAAATGAAAGATGTTCTTTATATTTTATATTCTTGTATTGATGATTATAAATACTATGATCGATTCAGATGCTTTCTTGAAGATCGTGAAATCTAGGAGGAGTATAAAAAAGTTAAAGCCAGATCCTATCTCAAGAGACTTAATAGAAGAGATGATCGATGTAGCGATAAGTGCACCATCAGCCCATAATGCTCAACCTTGGCGTTTCATCGTGATAACAGATCAAGATTTGAAGGATCGCCTTGTTAAAGCCATGCTTCGATCTTGGCGTGATGATCTATCAAAGAACGAGTTATCAGATATGGAGATTGAGAGGCTCATCGTATCTTCGAAGAAGCGCACTCTTAATGCTTCGATCTTGATCTTAGCATGCCTTACAATGGAAGATATGGACAAGTACATGGATGGAAGGAGGAATTTTGAATACATTATGGCTGTCCAGTCTGTCTCAGCAGCTATACAGAACCTACTGCTAGCAATCCATGTGAAAGGATTGGGGGGCTGCTGGCGTTGTGCACCACTTTTTTGCACGGAGGTTGTTAGGGAGGTTCTTAATATACCAGAAAGTTACTATCCCCAAGCCATCATAGAGGTTGGTTATCCTGTTGAGAAAGTGAAGATGCCTCCTAGAAAGCCATTAAAGGATATAGTTCGCTACAATGGATGGGGCCGTGATTGATAACCACATTGGCAGGTGGTGTAGGAGCTGCAAGGTTTCTTGAGGGACTTACCAGAGTTGCAAAAGAAGATATCTCGATAATAGTCAACACTGGTGACGACATCGAGCTCTATGGGTTACACATATCCCCCGATATAGATATCGTGATCTATACTCTCGCTGGCAGAGTAGATGGTGAAAAGGGCTGGGGAATCAAGGGAGATACCTTTCACTGCTTGGGCGGACTTCAAAAGTATGGTTATGAAACATGGTTTATGCTTGGGGATAAAGACCTTGCTACACACATTCACCGTACCATACTCTTAAGAAAAGGGCTGAAACTATCAGAGATAACAGATAGAGAGCGTATTGCTCTAGGGATTAAAGCCAATATAATACCTATGACAGACGACAAAGTTGAGACGATCCTGATGACCGAAAAGGGTGAAATACACTTTCAAGAATATATGGTCAAAAGCAAAACGCAAGAAAAGGTCTTGCAGATCAAGTTAAAAGGAGTTGAGAAGGCTAGACCTGCCCCAGGAGTGATCGATTCCATAAAAAAGGCTAGTAAGATAATCATCTGCCCAAGCAACCCAATTGTTAGCATAGGCACCATCCTTTCCATCCAAGAAGTAAGAGAGAGCTTGAATGAAACGAAGGCCAAGATCATAGGGATAAGCCCCGTGATAGCTGGCAAAACGGTAAAGGGTCCTGCAGATAAGTTGATGAGTAGCTTGGGGATGGAGGTTTCTGCTTATGGTGTAGCGAAGCTCTATAGTGACTTTTTGGATGCATTTGTGATCGATCTTGTAGATGAAAACCTTAAAGAGAGGATAGAGTCTTTAGGAGTTAAGGTCTTCGTAACCGATACGATAATGAGGGGTTTGAAGGAGAAGGTAGAGTTAGCAAGATTCACATTGGAGGCGACAGGAGTTTAACAAGGACTTCGTAGTCATACCCGTCAAGGGTTTAAAGGATGCAAAGAGGAGGCTCGAAGGACTCCTAAGACCTGAAGAAAAGTATCAACTCTGCTTTGTTATGTTAAGAGACGTTCTAAAGGCAGTCAGAACTTCAAGATATGTTGGACAAGTTGCAGTAATAAGTTGCGATCAAAAAGTGCTCGAATTGGCAAGTAAGATTGGAGCAATTGGCTTTGACGAAGGTGTTTCGAGAGGTTTGAACTCTGCTATTGAGCACATGGCAAACTTCTGTATCGACAGAGGAGCCGAATCCATTCTCATCTTGCCGATCGATGTGCCCCTTGTAAAAACGGCGGACATAGACGGCATTATAAGAAAAAGTCGTCTTCCAAAATCGATAGTGATCGTGCCATCCATGGATGAGAAAGGAACCAACGCACTTCTGATGAGACCACCCACTGCCATCAAGCCAAGGTTCGGGCTCGACAGTTTCAGAGCTCATATAAGTGAAGCAAAGTTAAATAAAATTCCATTAAAGATCTCTAAGTTGCCCAGAATAGCCCTTGACATAGACATGCCGAAAGATTTGGCCCTATTCCTTAAGATGGGTAAGGGCACTGAAACTTACAGTTTTATGGTTGAGATCGGTCTTGTCGATAGAGTTCGTGAATACTTGGAGAGATCATACAAACCCATCCCATAGAATAGTACAAAAACCCTGATAAAAACCATTCATCGTATCCAGACATTACGAAAGGCAAGAAGATCCTCGAATGGGAGCCAGAGATCGAGTTAAGGGAGAGATAAATAAGACAACCAAGTAATTGATGCAATTTTATAAGACCGTATTATAATGTAAAGATAAAGACTGGAGCATCGATCAAAATCGAAATAAGAGAGTAAGAAAGTCTCCAAATATTACCGCCGATACAAAGCCTAAAGTTATGAAGATCATTAAAGGAATTCCAGGTGTCACCCAGATATCCTCTCCAGATACGAATTCCTCGTCTTTCAAGAGGGAGATATGAAATCTTTTCTTATTGTCAACGATTCTTTCTAGGCTCATAAGGAAATGCCCTTCATCAGCCTTGTCTACTCTGTATCCCAAAAAGCAGACGAAGATCTTCTTCCAGAGGCGTTCACCCTCAAATCCTGAGAAGATATCCTTGCCACGGATGAATCTTCCAGCATTTATCATGAAAAAGATTATCGGGAGGATCAGTACGAGAAAGGAACCATTTGTAAGGGATATTATCGATATGAAGGGGTGAAGGTAATTTGGGGGATGATAGGTTGGGAGCAGTAATGCCAAAACTGTCAAAGCCTTCATGTCCGCCCCTCCGAAGAACCCTAAATAATATAGTGCAAAAGAGATCAGAAATGTTATGCTAAAGGATACTGAGATTGAAATTAGTAAATCAATACTAAAGTTGGAGATCAACTCTATAGAATTGAAGGCTATCCCTATGAAAGAAAATATCACCCATAGCTTATCGGTAACTTCTCTTGTCTTCCAGTCGCTATAAGATGAATAAGCCAGCATCGTGAAACAGGCAAACAGTCTTAGGGATAGCATAAGCACTCCCTCATAGAATGGTTTTCTCCAATTAAAGCAATTACATCTATCTTTATAGAGGGATCAGATCACAATCCCTCTCTTATGGGAGTATAGATCTTCTCCTTCGGAAAGATGACTATGCCTTTATCAGTTATATGGTACAAATGAAAGTCGAAATCGTGTTTTACGCCTCTAATCTTCTGAATCTGAATTCCTCGGATGATGCCCCCTGATGTACGCAACATGTCCAAGAATATAACACCATCTGCTATAGATTGTTCTACTGAAAACTGCCGAGTTAATTCACAAAGATGGTACTCTGTTGCAAGCAAAGTTGTGCAATTCAAGTTCGATATGCCTATAAGTAAACGGGCGATCTCCAACCTTCTATCAAAATCATCTTTATAGTGCATGAGTAAGGCTGTCAATGGGTCTATTGCGATCCTTTTTGCACCTATCTCCCTTACCTTCTGCCCGATAATTTCAGATAGACCGAAAGCCTTGAACTCGGTAAAGCCCATAGGTTTACCTGTATCAGTAATCATCGTTTCTCCCCTTATCGGGTTGGCATCTACGAGCAAAATTTTTCTTTTAGATATCAGATTTTGAAGATTCATTCCAATCTTCATCATGTTCCTCATTATGCTCTCGGGACTCTCTTCGAGGGTTACAAAAATACCCGGTTCATCATATTCGGTAGCGCCCTTATAGAGGAATTCTATGCCAAAGGTCGTCTTACCAGATCCTGGAATACCTGATATTATTATGTTCATTCCTGTTGGGAAACCTCCCCCCATCAGTTCATCTAGACCTTCGATTCCGCTCGGTGTTCTATCGCTCATCTGCTATCTCTACCAATATTTGTTGAGTCAAATATTTAAAGAATCTAACTCAATAAATTTTTAGTTAACTCTTAAATATTTCAAATATTAATGGAGAATTAACCTTGGAGCTTAAACCAGCTGAACTCATAGGCGCGTTGGTGGTGGACTCTGAGGGCTACATCAATGGTAGTGTAGTAAAGATCGAAATCAAGCCCGAAGGGCCTATCTTTAACATAAAGTCCACCAAGAATGTTAAAGAGCTGGTACCAGATACGGATGTTTTAGAACAGGTTCTTATAAAAGATCTCAAGAACAAGTTCGCCGTATCCACTGTCCAAGATCTTTACAGATACGTTGCAAAAGAACTTAAGGTAGAGTCCATCAACGAAAACGATTTAGTAAACTATGCGAAACTCAAGAAAATGACGATACCCATCAAGGAAGTATCGATAGAGGTAGAGGAAGAAAAACCGTATATTTACATGGATGACATAGAAGCAGTGAACAGGAGCGAGTTTGGTAACTGTATCATACTCAAAACTCCCATAGAGGCTAAAATCAGGGGGGTAGAGCTACAAAAAACCCCAATGTATCAAGACGAAGAGAGTTTGAAGGAAAAATTTGTCATAGACAATAGGGCTAAGATATTGGGTAAGGTCCATAGCTTCATAATGAGCGCTAAGGGGTTGGGTATCAGAGTGGGTAGAGAAGGAACGTTGACGAAATTGGTCCCTGATATCGATTCTTTAAAGAAAACAATCTTCGAGTATAAAGTACCGAGGGATGTCATGAGAGAGATGGCATCTCTTGGAATTGAACAACCCCGAGATATGACTGATGAGAAGCTTATAGCCTATGCCAAAATGAAGGGTTACGAGATTCCAAAACGTGTTATAACCATCAAAACTGAACTTTTCTACAGGGATTCTGTGTTTTGGAGGAATATAAAGAAGATCGGTGATGTTGTTCTCTTAAATGGAACTTTAGCTGAGGATTTCGAAGAAGAGTCGAATATAGAGGAGTCTGAGCCAATAAATCTTAACACAATAATTACGAAACCTGAAGTGAACCAAAAGTCCCGTTCTCCAAGTTTGAGAAACCATCGTTTTCCAGTTTCGTTCTCATTCATAACCAGACCAGAAAAGTTTCTTTTAGGAATCTATGTCGGCATACTTTTAATGGTCTTTCTCGGCCTTATCCCTTATCTAGGCGCTCTATTGTGTGGAGTAATAGCGGGATACATGGCAAAAGGATGGAGGAGCGGTGCTATGGCTGGTTTGATAGTAGGTTTGGCGGGCACACTGATATTGGCGTTGATCTTACGTCTGCTCTTACCAGTTGGATTGGGTGATTTCTTAAGTACAATCTTGCCAGATTTTATTCTAAATGATATAATCCAAATTTTCAGTTATGAAGAGAATGTATTCTTATTCTATCGAATCTTGGTGAATGCCCTGATCGGTACATCGGGAGGTTTCCTCCTAGGATACTTCGGAGAGATAAAAAATGCATGAATCATAACCGTTAAATATGGGTATTCCTCCTTATTTCGAGAAAAGATTTGGAGACATTGGAGATTAAGACATTTAAAACGCCCGAAGAGCTCAAAAATTTTATGGATGAAGAAATAGGCAGAGTTAGGTCCCTGATGGGGGACTACCTTCGTCGCCTTGAAGAGATTCGTGTCAGGGCTGATAGGTTGAAGAAAGCACAGGCTGCTCTTATCAAATTTGCAGGAGAGAAGCAGATGCCCGCACTTGAGGGACGAGAGGTGGAGTTACCGGGTTTAAGAGTCTTGGTGAACCCTGGCCCGAGGCAGGAGACGGATACATTGGAAGAAGTCGTTAAGACACTGCAGACCAAGCTAGATCACATGCAAAAAATAAGAAAAGCATTAGACCCTCTCTCAGATTTTGAAGAAGGTGTAGTAACTATATCTGTAGTCACTTCCGATAATATCCCTACAAGAATGATGATCCACCTGAAGCCCTGATCTATCTCAATTTCAAAATAGATTACTGTTAAAGCCTTTAATAGCGTAAGTAACGTTTTCTTGTATCTAGTAGTCTTTATGCCACCCTTCTATGGCCTTTGATAATCTCCGTATTTTTTCTGTTTTTTCTGAAAATATCGAAGGGTTATCTTTTCGTCATATATGGACGAGAGCGTTGGATCCCAGATAAATCATTCTCGTAGTTTAGTCTAAGGACTGTTTCGATCTTCTCGAAGTGAAGCAGTGTGTCCAAACCAGAACTGGTTATCTTAAAGAAGATGCCCTCTCTCATGGCCGTCTTCTCTATAAGTTCTAAATTCTTCAGCCATTGGAGGTCTTCCTTCAGTTCATTCCAGGTCAGATTTGCCTTGTACATGATATGTGTCTGTCTTATGGGACCTTTATTTGCTATGACTTTCAGGAT
>JAKLZD010000037.1 GCA_024256245.1 Candidatus Methylarchaceae archaeon HK01M | reverse complement strand
GCCGCCGATATTGTATGCTGCGTAGCTTTCGTTGATTTGGAAGTATTGCTGGGAAAACTATTACAGGAAATTGAAACGCCCAAGTTTATGAGGGCTAAGGAAAATCCGATAATAATGCCTGGGCTTACTTGGGAATCGAAAGCAACTTTTAATCCTGGAGCAATTTACCTTGACGGCAGAGTCCACATTGTTTACAGAGCCATGTCCCAAGACGACACATCTGTGTTAGGTTATACATACAGCAGGGATGGAATTCATATAGATTATCGCCACCCAGAGCCAATTTACCTACCTCGTGAAGAGTTTGAGCGAAAACAGCAACCTGGAAATTCGGGCTGTGAAGATCCAAGATTGACTGTAATTGGAGACAGGATTTACATGTGCTATACTGCTTTTGATGCAAAAAACCCGCCGAGGGTCGCACTGACATGGATAAAGGTTGATGACTTCTTAAACATGAAGTGGGATTGGGCGAAATCAGTACTAATCTCTCCGCTTGGACTAGATGATAAGGATGCTTGCGTTTTTCCAGAAAAGGTTAAAGATCCGGGAACAGGCAAAGAAAAATATCTCATCATCCACCGAATTGGAGATGACATAGATTCCGCCTTAACCCCAAGCTTGGAGTTTGATGGCGAAACATGGATTGGCGAGTATCGATGGATCAGACTAAGAAAAGGATACTGGGACAGCGTAAAGGTCGGAATAGCCGCACCTCCCATCAAAACAAGGGAAGGATGGATTCTGCTTTACCATGGCGTGGACGAAGAAGCGACTTACAGAGTTGGGGCAATACTGCTAGACCATAAAAATCCACTGGAAGTTATCGCGAGAACCGATGAGCCAATCTTTGAACCTGAAGAAACATATGAAAAAATAGGCCTCGTAAACAACGTGGTCTTCCCCTGCGGCGTAGTTGCGATAGGGGATAAAATATACATGTACTATGGAGCTGCGGACCGCGTAACTGGGGTTGCAACTCTGGAAGTTGGAAAATTGCTTAGAGCTTTACTACTAAGTACGCGCTAGAAAAATTGCTATTAGCTGATGACTATTATCAACTATTTATAGATGATATGATATTATTTGATTTATGAAACTGCTGTTACCCGTGATCTTAGGCTTAACTTCTGGAGGACGCTAGGGTCCACGCTTGAAAATAGTACCGGAGGAACGTAGCCCTTACCCTGATTGCCCATTTACAGAGTAGTATTCAATCAACATCTCTTTAGCAGAAGATGAGTCTAGCATATCAAGTACTTTATGTGTATCGCCAAAGGCAAAGGGTATCCGTCCTACATCGTTGATAAAATGCTGAAGTGCAAGGGGTATGTGAGCTCCTTGATGTGGGGCATCAACGCTAACCCAAACCTTAACTTTGTGCTCTGTTCCGATATCACTAAAGATACCGTTCTCTATGTTTCCTCTTCACCGACAGGCTCTACTCCCGTGACGATAGCTTTGGTTACAGTGTGGAACCAAACGGGCTTTTCGTTTCTTAAGAGATCGACGAGTATCAACAACTCTTGTGGGGATTCGATTTTCTGCTGATTAAACGTGGTTCCATAGTAAATAGTCAGAACCCCATAGTTCATTTCAGGACGCCAATATGCCTTATATCCTTTAACAATTTGCCATGACAACTTTAATATCACCTCCTTTTTATAACAAACGAAATATAATCATTTAAGAATTCACTTATTACACATCAAGTTTAGGTAAGATTTTATTTTTAATATGTAACATATTCATACGTGACTGATTAAGGATAACGTTATGTTACAACGATAAACATGTATATAATCTTCGAATGGGCCTTCACCTAAATCGATGTTGTATGTACTACCGAACATTTGTTAGGGTTTATGGTAGTATAACATGTAGAGTATGTTTGAAATTGTAGATCAATTATGTCCACACGGCACGGCAGACTTTCAATAAACCTAAAAGAAAACATGAGAGAGATATTCAGGCCGGTCGAGGAGTACCTCACTACGATACCGAGACAGGCCAGCATGGAAGATCAGAGAAAGAGGGACTTCTTAAAGACGGCGGTGTTATCGGGCTGGTTCAAGGACAAGGAATTGGAGCTGATCAGCCAGATGGTAAAGCTTCAGGCGTGAGGTTAGCCATAATTACGACCCTGGACGAGCTCGACGCTCAAGGATTGAGGCAGGAGACCATCCACGAAAGGAGCAGGAGCGCCAAGCCGATAGGCGTCTTCTGATGCTGTCCATGTCTATGTCCATTCATGCTGTATATGCCAGTCCGTGTTTATGGGCCATTTCTGGACGCTAAATAATAGTTTATGATAATGACAAAAATCATTGAAGAAATAAAGAACTCAAATCCTTTCGTCGCTATTTTATCATTAGTTGAAAAATTTTAAGGATGGCTATGAAAGTATCGACTCCATCCTTAACTCTTTCAGCCATGCCAGAAGTTCTTCTGAAAGCTCTTCTCTCTCTATCAGAACCTCGATCAGGGAAAACTCTCTGTTATCTTTCGCGTCCTCCAGAGATCTGTAAAGCTTCTCACAAGTATCACAAAAATATCCTTTTCCTCCCCAGAGTTCTGCCATCTTCGAGTAGGGCCAGTTGACGAGTTCGTTGAAGCCTGCAGTAGGATAGAAAAGTTGCTGCATCCCCCAGCGCCTATTGTTGAAAACTATGAAGATTGGATTTATGCCAAAGCGTGGACAGTGGCACATCTCCTGACCAGTCATCTGAAAACCGCCGTCACCTAGCAGAACTAGAGGACGCCTCCCTGTAGTAACTGCATAACCTATGGCTGCTGGAGTCCCAAAGCCCATAGTGGCGTAGTAGGCTGAAGCCATTACCATGGGTGTCTTTATCTTAGTTGTGGTGAAAAGACAGTCGCCCGTATCGGATATTATAGGCATCTCTACATATTCGCTGAAGAACCAATTAATTGCGTCTATGATCTCTTTTGTGGTAACAAGGGTGTCCGTGTACTTACAAGTCCTATTGATAACAATCTTGGGCTTTTGAGGAAAGGGAAAACTCTTCTTCAATACCTTTCTCCTTAAAAGCTCTTCCACCAAGAGCCTTAGGGGTACATCTTCGTAGACATGGTATCTTATATCGACCCTCCGTGAAACACAGAGGACCAGCTTCTCCCGTTCTAGTCTCTTGAGTTTTATCCCAAGGTTCGTATCAGCTACTATCACCCCTAGCATTAGAAGACAGTCAGATTCTTCGACCAGCTTTCTTGCTGTCGGGTTTCCAGCGAGTCCAAGGTAAGTTCCAAAGTAATTCGAATCTCCAGCAGGAATAATATCCCGAGCTAAAAAGGTCGTAACCAAGGGCATGTTCAATTTTTTAGCAAGTAAAGATATCGAATCCTTGAGATCAAAGCGATCGGTCTCAACACCTGCGAGTATAACAGGCTTTTTTGCCATAGCTATCTTGAGTAGAATTTCATCGGCTGCTTCTTTCACTGCATCTTCATCCACCATGTAGAAGGACTCCTCTTTTTCTTCCGGTATGAATATCTCTTTATCGACCATGTCCAGTGGGATTTCTATGTATATAGGAAGCATAAACTCCTGACAGGCCTCGATGGCGCTATGTATTTTTTTGTACGCGGTCTTCGGGCTGTCCAGAATCACGGCCATCTGAGTTACTTCTTTGTAGACTTTCAGCTGAGAATCGAAATCCTTCACCATGTGATGGAGGAAGATATCCTTTACCTTCTCCCCTTCTGCTGGGCCCCCGGAAATTACAATTAGGGGCGTCTTCTCTGCATAGGCGCAAGCTACGGAGTTGAGCATGTTAAGGCCTCCAACTCCATAGGTTATGCAAGCCACGGCGGGCTTCTTTGTTGCCCTTGCTGAGCCAATTGCGGCAAACCCGACTCCGGGTTCATGAGAAAAAGTGTATAAATCTAGATCTGGATCGTCCTCTATAACTTTAAAGAATCTTATCACCATATCACCGGGAATGCCGAAAACCTCCTTGATGCCTAGCTCTTTTATTGCCTGAAGCAAGGACTCACCTACAGTAAGTTTGTGCTTCATCTTCTACCGAACCTCTTCCAGCTAGGTATCTTAAAAAAATATATCAACCTGATCTACCTTTGAGCAGATTGCACTGGCTAAGATTTAAAAACTTAACACATATTAAAAATAGATATCACTAATAATTCAATAGAGTAATGGTAGATGAAGATAGCATTTTTAATTTTCTATTTCTAAAGATAAAATGTACAATGATTATAATTACAGCTGCAACTGCTGTACCTGTCAAAGCTATAGCAATTCCATATAATCCAAATAAAGTTCCAGAATCAATAGAAGATACTTTAATGTAATAATCTTCAGATCCATTCAAAGTTACACTATTCCTTTCTGGATTCACCAACCATTGGAGGTATTTTGCGTAAACTTCTACTTTGTCCCCCTCTTCAATATCTTGCTCAACACTTCCCCAAGGTGGAGCAACGGCTTGCTTAGTGATCACATCTACTTGATTGCTCCATGGTTGCGGCCCACTGATTACTTCATCCACATCGACAGTCCAATATGACGCACTTCCAAAGCCAGATCCTTTATGGTATTCGGTTGCAATTCCAGTGAACTTGATCTCGGAATCTTGGTCTTCGTTAAAGCTATATGCAATTACTGCATCATCATAATGAGCCAAAGTGGTTGAAATCGCTAAAGTTGAAGCAAAGAATATACCCACAAAAAATATCAATAAGGAAAATTCCTTTATTCTCATTGTATTCCTCATCAAGTCCAGATTTTTCTAAAACCATTTTATAAGATTTATTGATGATAATTTGATTTAAAATCTAGTTAATTCGCTAAAAGAAGAGGCAGTTAGTTTTTACAGAATGATGCTGAACGCTATCATAGGTCAAATCGGTAAGAAGGCTTATGAGGAAAAAGAGAGGGTTGTTAAGGCTTAAAAGAATATATGCCAATCTTATCGATCATATATGAAGTTTGACTACCTAGGTTAGAAAGGAGTTGCGATAAATAATTTAAGCCGATCGATATAAAGGTTGCATTCACTACCTAACACTAAATACGCTATTCAAGCTCCTCTAGCAGAGAATTGATCTCCTCAATTATCTCCTTTCCAACTTCCTCAGAAATCAGACCCCTCCCCATATGGTCATTAATGGCACTTTTCTCTGCTAATAGCGCCTTTTTCCTAGCATAATTCTCCTGCTTTACCTTTATACCTTCCCTCCTATCAATAAAATTCCCATAACTCCTCTTAAGACTTTCAAGCTTTTTCTCATATTCAAACTTAATCCTATCATAAACAACATCACTTATCTCACCCTCATCATGAATATTGTCTAATTCCTTCAGCGCCCTCTTAATTGCTGCTGTCCTTGCAAGAACCGATTCAGCCGATCTTTCAACTTCATCGACGGTGATAATCTTCAACTTCTTAATAAGGGGAGTCATGGTAAGACCTTGGAAGACCAAAGAAAAGAAGACAACACCGAATGTCATCCAAGTAATCTGATCTTTGAAAGCTATATCGAGGGTCTGAATGCCAAGAACCAAAGCAATAGGAATACTCCCTCTTAATCCGCCCCAATTTATAATATGTTGCCAATTCCTAGGAGTCTTTTCATTTAAAAAATTCGTAAGAGTTGTTATACTATACACATTAATAGCCCGAGCAATAAGCACAAAAAGAATTGCGACTAATATAAAATCTAAGTTCTGGATCAACCCACTTATTGGAATAGTTGCACCTATCATAATAAAAAGAATCGAGTTTACTAGAAATACTACGATCTCCCAAAAGCTAATAATAGAAAACCTTGTCGTGGGGCTCATTGCAAATCGTTTGCCATAGTTCCCTATTAACAGCCCAGCAACAACAACAGCTATAACACCTGAAACATGAAAGGACTCGGCTAGCATAAAAGCACCATATGCAAGAACAATTGTAGTCATAACCTCAATTAGATGATCATCTATATTCTTCATAAATAAATATACGACAATTCCTGCTATGCCCCCGATAGCAAAACCGCCAGAAACAACCAACAAAAATTCAAAAATACTTTCGGCTATGCTAAAATAATTAAGCATAATCAAGCCAAGGATTATCTCAAAAACAACAATACCAGTCCCATCATTAAATAAGGATTCACCCTCAACAATAGTTGAAAGCTTCTTAGAAATGCCCAACTTTTTGAACAGGGCAAGAACAGAAACAGGGTCAGTAGGAGATACGATGGCGCCAAATAAAAGACCAAATAAAAGAGGTAAGCCAAGTAAATAATGGACACCAAAACCTATTAAAAACATAGAAAAAAGAACACCAAAGATCGCAAGCAAAGAGATTGTCTTGTAATTCTCACCTAAGTCAGGTAAATTTAGATGGACTGCGCCCTCAAATAGTAAAGGAGGAAGGAAGAGAAAGAATATTATTTCCTTGCTTAAAGGTAAAAGCTCTATTCCTGTAAAAGCAACAAACAAGCCAGCAAATACCAGACCAATTGTATAAGGTATTTTTGTCCTTTTTGTAAATATTGCTACAATTATCGCAAGAATGAGAAAGATTTCAACTTCTGTCCCGATTGGAGGTATCATTCACCAAGTAACTAGAAATTTCGCCTTTAAATATTTATGATAATAAATGAACCATCAATAATAAGAGAGACCAAGAAGGGGGCTAAGAAGATTAGTAAGAAGTAGTAAGCATGGTCGGCATTTTGTATAAAATATCTTACTTTAATGACGCCCCAAAAATTTCAGGATAATCTGTGCCAGTTCTTGAATCTTTTCAGGAATAAGCAAGTTATGTCCCACTCCTTCTATGATCTTCCACTCAGAACCCTTGATAGATCGATGGATCTGTTCTCCTAATTGGGGCGGGGTCAATATATCCTCCTTTCCAGAGATGATAAGTGTGGGATGGGATATCTGGGATATCCTATCTTTCACATTGAAGTCCAAGCAGGCATCGATGGCGTGAAGGATGGCCGTGGGGGAGTTGATCTTGATACTCTTACCTTTCATTTCTGCAATGGCATCAGCATTAGCGGATGCGAACTCAGGGCTAACCACTAGTTTAACTACTTCGTCGAAGAAAACAGAGAAGCCATCCCTTTCAAAACTTTTTTGAAGTCTTTTAAAGATATTTTGAAGATTAGAATCATTATAACTGAAGGCAGAAAGCAGAATGATAGAACGAATTTTTTCTGGATGGTCAAGGGCAAACTGCTGGGCTATGGCACCCCCCATGGAAAGGCCTAGCAGGTGAGCCTGTGGGATCTCCAATTTTTCGAAGAATCCTAAAAGGTCTTCAGAGAATAGCTGGATAGAATAAGGCATATCTGGTTTTCCAGAGTGTCCATGACCCCGGACATCCAGGGCGATGGACCAGTAATGCCTGGAAAATTTCGGCATCAAGGGGGCCCATAAAGTGGAATCATCCGAAAGACCATGGATTAAGATTAGGGGAAAACCTGCCCCTTCTTCTTGGTAATTGATATCAATATTGTTTACTATAATCTTTGGCACTCTGACCATCTCCCTCTCGCATGATTATTAGGTTGTAAGATATCTAAAAGAATTTTAACTTTTCTTAATAAGCGATAGAAACATAAGATATGTTTATTGAGTGGGATTATACGATAATTAAGTAGGCAACCCTTAAATGTCTATTAAATAATATGGAAGGGTCGCATAGTATTCTAAATTGTATAAAGTAAAGTTAAGAAGTCGCCCCATTCACTAGTCTTTCTTCTTTAGCCTTTAAGATATGCATGTATGGGAGATTGTCAAGACAGATTGAAAAACATGTCATAAAGTTGTCTTAAAGGCTTCGGAAGAAATGGTCGAAGATTGACCCAGATTGAAAACTGCTTTAGGTAATGCTTACAGTTGAAAGGGCTGATCCGTTGTGTAGCCATAATCGAGCTTTTATGAAGTTTTATCACGTTGATACCATGGTATCTAAGCAGAAAAAAGCCACGTCTCAATTCCTTTCTTTTTCTGTATATTGGTAATCCAAATTTTTCACAAATCTTTTAATATAAAACAGTAATATCAAATATTTGTGGTCTTATCTATTTGGTATCATATTCACCTCTTTATTTAATAGATTTACACTTGATGCTTGAATACTGAATTCTAACGAAATATTGCTCATTTATTTATTAGATATATGATTTACAATATATCATAAAGAAAAAAGTCAAAAATAAATAAAAATGACCTTATATTTATTAATTTTTTAAAGGAAAATAATTAAATCTCTATATATAGTAACCTTTATTGATGATAAAATGTCCAAGAAGGGAAGAACGATTAAAAAACCACCTAAACTACTTACAGAGCCCAGAGACTATGTTGTCGTATTTTTCAATGATGAACAACACTATAATAAATTTAAGAAGGGGTTGAAAGAGTCTGTCGAGTTCCTCGCAGAAGAAAAGCAGAATGCTTTCATACTCTACCAAGGAAGATGGCTCAAATGTTTATATGCTCAAAGTAAAGAACAGGATTACAAAGAATTAGTTTAAACTACTCTATGATGTCTACAGTTCAAGAAAAGGAATTTCAAGTAACATCCTAGAAGAGAAGATCAGTATAGAGAAAGCCCACTCTTAAACAAATATGTTCCCCAACTTCCCTTGGTATTTCCACAAGTCTATCAGTCTTAAGACATAATTCTCTTTACAGTATTGAAGAAAAATGCCAATCCCTTTTCCATAAACCTGTTAAATTCTTCTGAAGCTATATCTTCTTAGGAGAATTTTTACAGACATGTAATGAGGCCCTTTTCTAGTCAAAAATCCCTATTTCTGATTCTCGGGCTTGTGGTAGCTGAATATGAACTTAGTATCTAAAGAGTTTTACCATTATGCCGATACTTTTTCACTTTATAGGTGAAGTATGTGATTACTTAAAGATAACTGAAATATGATGCTAACTCAATCCTTCGATGATAAGAAAAAGGAGTTAGAGGCGAAGATACAAGCTTTAGAAGCTGAAAAGGTTACACTGCAAGAGGAGATACCCCATCTAAGAGAGAATCTTACTCTCCTAAAGCTAGAGCATCAAGTTCAAGCATTAGAGAATGAAGTCTTCGATCTAAGGGCAGAAAGAAGTAACTTAGAGCAAGAGATTACCAACTATACCCAACCACAAGAAACCCACCTAACATCTATCTAAATTAAGTTCGTGGGGTTATGCCTACCTGCCCTACCTGTCGCTCGAATGTATCCGAGCCCCTTAGAACATGGCCTATAGTTAAGGCCGAAAAAAACGGGGAGATCGTAGATTGTACAGTAGGGATCTACTGGTGTACAAAATGCAATATAAAATTTCCATTCGCGGTAGGTAGACAGCGCCTAAAGCTTATCGAAACAGACAAATTAGAGGAGCTTCATGACAAGATAAAGATGGTGGGCAAGGTTAAGCAAGAGTTGATGAAAAAAGTAGATCAACTAGAGCAAGAAAAGGCGATTGTTGAGGAGAGCCTTATATTAGCAAGACTAGAGGATAAGGCGGAGAACCTAAAGGTTGAAATATCCTTGCTCAAAGAAGTGAAAAGAGAGCTTGAAAGTATGATCAAATATCTCGATCATACTCCTTCTCTTAAAGTGGAAACTTCTAAGCAAAAGTGCATTGATCAATAAGTGTGGATAACTACGTTATGTCCTTCCTGCCATCTCCAAGATTTTTTTAGACTTAATCAAATTGCTAGGAAGTTTCTTTAATATCTCTATGTCAGATTCGATTAGAAGCCCTTTATAAGAGATATATCTGATTTTAGTATGGGTGGGAAACTCTGATGGCTTCAGAACTAGGAGAGCAGTTCAGAGTAGAAATGTACTACAACGCTCAGCCTATAACCAGCTTTATGATCACAATGAGCCATAAATGAATAATAAAAATTCTCAGAATTTCAGTAATCCCCTTTTTTGTGGCCATTGTGAGTGAGCTAAAGAAAGAGGAAGAGAGGCCAATTAAAGATAAGCTTAGGATATCTTATAAATAAAAGTAGATCTTAGTTTTAACATTAATTATGGAGGTCAACTTCAATGCGTGTCTTCGTTTCTTGGAGTGGTGGTAAAGATAGTTGTCTAGCATTGTATAGAGCCTTGAAGGCAGATCATAAGGTCGAATATCTTTTTAACATGCTCAGCGAAGATGGTTTAACGACCAAAGGCCATGCTTTAAGAAAAGAAGTTATCGATGCCCAAGCCAAAGCTATAGGAATCCCCATAGTTTATGGTAAGGCTTCTTGGGAAGCCTATGAAGACGAGTTTAAGAAGATCATTAAAGATTTGAGAAGTCAGGGCGTAGAAGGAGGAATATTTGGAGACATAAATATCCAGGAACATAGAGACTGGGTTGATAAGGTTTGTAGTGATGTTGGAGTCAAAGCCTTCGAGCCCCTTTGGGATGAAAAATACGAAGAACTACTAAAAGAGTTCATAGACAAAGGTTTTGAAGCTGTGGTTGTCAGCGCTAAGGCCGACCTTATAGGTGAAGAATGGATTGGGCACAGGTTTAACTGGGAATTTATAGAATACTTGAGAAATCAAGGTCTTGATCTGTGCGGTGAAACAGGAGAATATCATACGTTGGTAACCTATGGGCCAATATTCAAAGAGCATATAAAGATACTTGAGATCAGAAAGAATGTTAAGGATAATAAATGGGTTCTCGAGATATTGAAGTTTCAGATGCTTTAAGCCAAGGATGAAAATATTGCCTAAACATTTCTAAAAATATATGTCTTAGATATCGTCTCGGAGAATCCTTTGAACATAAATTAGCTAGTATGTAAATGTTCTAAAACTCGAGGAAGTCTTCATAGAGGCAGAAAGGCTTTCCATTCCCATAATGATTCATTTGAGTGAAGATTTTAATTCTATAAATGACTTATGTAAAAATACTATACCAAAATCATAATAGTTCACCTTAGTACTGGTGTCTATAATTTGAATATAGATCGCTTTAACAATGTCCCAGAATAACGATAACGTCTATCTATAGACTTCCGGTAATACCTACTTCTTCATAGACTATGCTGTAAAGAGCCTAGGTCCATCAAAGGTCATCTTTGGCTCCGATTTTCCACATGAGCATCCTCTCGTCTTGAAAAGGGCTGTAGAGTTGCTGGATTTGCCAGTGAAAGAAAAGGATTTGATCCTAGGGGAAAACCCTAAGCGTTCGATCGATTTTAAGAAATAATGGTTAGATTCAGCAATACTTCCGTACTATAGGATTATAGGTTTACTGACTTATTTATTCTCCAAATAAGTAGTTAAATACCTTTGAACTTATCGGAGATGCTTGCGGTATTTCTTGTGGTTCTTCACTCTTAATCATCTCTGCATGTTGTATTGCTATCTTTTCTTGTTGTTTTTCAATAGAAGGATATTCCCATGTTCCCATCACACTAAAAGTAGCTGAACGAGGAACGGGGATTTCAGGCTTGTTTATTGCAACTACGACACTCCCATCTGCTGTCCGATATCTAGCGATCTCTACAAGTCTGACACCGAACTTGACATAATTTACTACATCCAAAAGCTCCTTCTTGAAGGCAGGGGCGACCAGGATCAC
>JAKLZD010000020.1 GCA_024256245.1 Candidatus Methylarchaceae archaeon HK01M | reverse complement strand
TCTCTATCACCTCTCCTACAAGTGGGTCTTACGTAGGAAACACAACACTAGTTCAAGGTACGAGTGAGGATACTCATTCTGGTATTAAGAAGGTAGAGGCCAGGATAGATGGTGGTTCATGGCAGCTGGCTACTGGAACTACATCCTGGAGCGTATCACTGGATACCACTGGTGTTTCTGCTGGCAGTCACACTATAACTGCAAGGGCTACTGATAACAACGACAACACGAATACAACTAGTGTAGATGTGATCGTGGATAACGTAGCTCCAACACTCTCTATAACTTCGCCTACAAGTGGTTCTGAAATAACATCTTCAACTGTAAATGTTGCATGGACTGGTTCAGACTCCGGCTCAGGTATTGACCATTATGAAGTAAGGGTGGATCCAGGTGCATGGATGAATGTAGGGACCGATACTAGCGATCAATTTACAGGAGTAGGTAATGGGGGCCATACAGTTCGAGTAAAGGCTTTTGACAAAGTAGGCAACTCGAAGGAGGTTATAGTCAACTTCACTGTCAATGCAGGTATCATATTCGGCCTCGACCTGACCACTCTAGCCATAATTGGTGCAGCAATTGTGATTGTAATCGTCGTTGCAGTATATCTCATTATGAGAGGAAGAAGACCTCCAACACCAGCGCCACCTTCAACTTCACCCCCCGTTTCACCACCAACCTAAAGAAACTCTTATTCCAGAACTAATGAAAGGCGCAAGGGTAATGTAAATTTTATATCGGTACTCGATTTAAGAGATCGATAGAGGCACTACCCTGCCGCCTATCTTCTCCCTGGTGGCCCATACTGTGAAGGCTAAAGCCCAAAATATGTCATCATGAGTGTTATCAGTATGATAGAACTTTATGTTCCTGTCCTTCGTGTATTCGTATCGTTCTATATTCAGCTCTGCTATTATTCTGAAATATAAACAAGCATATATTTTATTCGGAAAATGCAACAGTTAAGATAATAGGAAATGCAGCGGGATCACCATTAGAAGGTAGCGATTGGATCAGAGTAATAAAAACCTGGAAAGTGAAAGTAAAGCTTTCCACACCTTTCTTTTTTTAAATTAGTTTTTTCTAAACGAGTTATGAGATCTTTTTAATGTTAATATCATCATAATCTAAGATAGACACAAGATTCGGGCTGATTGAGAACCTACTGCCCACTGGGATGGCCCTATTCAACGCAATATTTGAGAAGATATTCATAAGTCCTCTTAATCTCTAAAAATGAAGTCACTTTAACTGTTTAGCTTGGCTTCGACCAGTTTCTTGAGTTCTTCATAATTCTTCTCAATCTTGGCTAGATTAATTGAATTGGGCATTTTAACATCTAAATCAGGGATTATCCATCCTGAAAAGAAAAGGGTGATCTTTAGAGTAATTCTATCTCGTTTATGAGCGCTAAATCTTCGAGGTTGTTCATCTTTATCTTTCTGTCAGATATCGTGTAAAGTACATCACCGATGTGAAGAGCTCTTTTCACCCAATAGCCACTGTCCCACCCATCTGAGCTGTTTTCCTGATGGGTAACATTGCCTTTGAGCACAAACCCATCGATCAAGTTTATGTTAAAAACGAACTCGCCTTGCCTGAAGATGTTGGTGTAATGATCGTCTTCTTCGATTTGGAATGAATTTATCGAAACTGGAAGGGCCAGAAGCTCCTTTGACTTATCGAATAGAAAAGCCTTATGATCCATTAAGACTGTTGTGTCAGACCAATCGCCCTGAACGATATATGGAGGGACTGCCTCTATCGGTGCTGAAACATCAGTGACATCAAAGAGGGATAGTTTCACATTGTTATCTTGCTTGCCTACGCCTATTATGTAGTCTTCATCGTAGGGATGAAGATAGCCCGAAAAACCGGGTATCTTCAACTCGCCTAAAATCTCAGGCTCATAAGGATCGGCTAAATCTATCACAAAAAAGGGATCGATCTGTTGGAATGTAACGAGATAGCACCTATCGTTTATGAACCTTGCCGAGTATATTCGTTCGTCTAGAGCTATATTTTCGAGTTCTCCAACTATGGCAAGATCCATATCCAATATGAAAAGGCTGTTCTTGGAGATCTCACTTGTCCACTCTGTTGTCGCTACTCTGAAGAAGTCATCATGCTCATCCATGCTGAATTGGTTGAGCACGTAGCCCCAAACACTGCCTTCAGCTTCCAAGATTATTTCTTCTTCGTCCAGTTTTATTCTATAGATCAGGGTTTCATCTCTTGCTCCGCTGATTACCTCAAAGGAAATCCATGCTTTGGTGTTTGGGATCGCCAAGTACATATTGCTCAGCGAGACGTATATGAGAGCGGTCGCACCTGTCAAGAAGGATTCATGGGTTATCTCCTGTGCATCATTTGTTATGTTGACCGATATTACCGTCGTAAAATAGTAGAAGACGTCTGGAATGCTGACATAGTGTATATCCGTTGGCTGAACCTCTTCTGGAACGTTATTTGTGTAGATTTTAGGAAGGGCCACTACTATTTCTGTTTCATAACTGCTCGAGTCTATAGCTGGCTGATTCACTACACCGTATACATAGTCGCCTATCATCCTTGAACCCGAAAGGGTGCCGTTCAATTTTACATCTCTTTTTAAGATAGGGCTCTTTCTGTCCGAGATATCATAAACCTTGATGAACGCTTCTTCAGAATAAATATAAGTCCCTAAATCTGAAAATATTGGAATTGGATAATAGTACGGGCAATGGTTTCCCAATATGGCCAGTCTATCTCCCTTCACATAGATTTCTATGCTGTAAGTTTCGTTAACAGATATCTTTGAAAGTACTTCGGCTTGCTCAGGTGGATGAGCCCTCAATATGTAAACGTCGCCCTTTGAGACTACGTACAAGTATTCTCCTTCTTCACCGATCTTAACAATATCTGCTTCATCCACGCCAGCAACTTGAACGTTGGTTGTAGAGTGTTCGGGCGCACCTTTGACGGATGAACTTAGGGTTTCGAAAGAATCACTTTCACCAAAGAAGGGACTTATAAGCGGTTTATAGAACTGTTTTGCTTCATCCATTCGTGTTTCCAAGAAAGTCTTGAGTTCCTCGTAGCTTGAGAAAGTTTGGAACTGTAAAGGCGTTGGCTGAGGGGTGGGTTGAAGGTTGAACTGGTAGATCACTCCTGTCAGTACGATAGCCAGAAGAACCCCCGCTATCCCGTATGCTATAGATTTTTCCTTGACATATCTTTGCAAGCCTTACACCCGCTCAAATGATAGGAGTACATTTATTTTATCCTAATCTCTAGGACATCCTGTCCAGAAACTAGAACAAGGTTAGAAAGGTTTTAAACGCCACAATCTAAGGGCTTCGTACCAAAATATCATAGAAACTATAGCCCCAAAAAGAATTATGAAAAGGTTTTCCCTAGTTAAGCTCTGCATCAACAATAAAAGGTAACCCATGTAGAAGGTAGTAGAGAAGACGGCGTAGAAGAAATATCTTGGGAAAAGAAGCCGTCCCAACTTAACGAAGTGTCTAAGCACCCCAATTTTGACTTCACTGACCAAAGAATAGCGGCCATCTATATCGTGCTTCTTTACTAAGCCTAATTCATTCAATTGATCCAGATGATGCTGCGCCACGCTTGGGCTGCTGAAGTGCAGAGCTTTCTGAACTTCACGAGCACTCAGAGGCTTACCACTTTTCAAAAGAAGCCAATAGACCTTCCAAGCCTTACCACGAAGTGTATATTCAAACTTAGTTTCCTCTTCACTCAATGAATGCACTTCTATTTAGGTTCTAAAATATGAGACTTATAAATCCAATTATCAGAACAACGCCAAAGTTGCTTGATCAATATTCTTAATTACCTTGTTAAGTATGGTTTTTGCTCTCCTTCAAGAATATGTCTAAAAATTCTTCTCTCTTCTTCAGCTCCATACTCATGTCAGACAGCTCTTCAGCTAACATCGGTAACAGTTGTTTCATTTTTTGAAACGTTTCGTTACACCGAACGTCTAAATCTCATTCAAAATATAGTATTTTGGGGAAAGAAAGAGGAGGTGAAATAGTTGAATGGAAAAATTAAAGCTATCGCAGTAGTTGCATTGATTCTGGGTGTAATAGCGTCCACAATCTATATAGCACCAGCATTAGCCTATTCAAACGACACAACAGATCAATCTTGTGATAGAGTGATGGAAAGAATCCAATATAGAAATTGTGAGTGTGATGGCTTATGCGAATGCGACCAGAACCAGAACCAGAACCAAAATCAAAACCAACAACAGGAGCAAACTCTAAATCAACCAAATAATGGACTTAACTGGCAATACTGCTATGAGCATCAGTATAGGCATCAGAACATGCCTTGAGAATAATTTTGA
>JAKLZD010000158.1 GCA_024256245.1 Candidatus Methylarchaceae archaeon HK01M | reverse complement strand
AATCGTAACTTAAGATTGGTAATATTATTGACTGATTACTTTGACAATATCTACTTAACTGAATCTATAAATATAATGGATGACGAATCACTCCAAAAATGGTTCCTTCAATTAAAACTGTTGTTTCCTCAATCCCTTTTTTAGGTTTACCCTTTACCTTAAGAGTAAGAAATGAAATTATGGCTAATGTAATTGTTATAAAAACCAGAATACTCCCAATAATTTGCAAAAATGGTAATGTTACTTTTTGATACCAGCCAAATAAGCCAAAAATTTCCAAAGTTAAACAGATGCTTATACTACAACCCGCATAGATCTCAAAAATTCTACGTTTTGGGATTGAACCAGTAATCCAATGGAGGATAAAACCAAGCCAAATGACAGCGGAAATAATATATTCCCACATAATAATGTTATTTCTTTCTATTTTTCGACTTTTTATTTTCTCTTTCTACGCCGTAGTAGCCGTATGATACCAAGCAAAAAGTTTGCTCTCGGAACTCTTTTCATGTAAGCTTTAAAGTCATCTCCGAACTTCCCAATTGCCGCTTTATCTGCTCTGATTAAATCAATGTATGTCAATGTGATAATAGGAATACCTAATAGGATAATAATCCAATGCTGAAAAAGCAGCATACCAGCAATTGCCCACAGTATAAAAGTAACAAACTGTGGATGGCGAACAATAGAATATATTCCAGTATCGACAAGTCTAGTGGTATGAATATAACTTTTTCCCTTTGGTACTCTACCTTTTTTACGGAACTCCATAACTGGTAACATGCCAAAAACTATGCCCGAAAAAACATAAAGCCCTACTCCAGCATATGCTAAAATCTCAATTTGTGTAATATCGGATAACAAATAAATGCCAATGATAATCTGTGAGATAAAAAGAATGCTAACAAAGGTTACTGGAATATAATCTATCCAAGAAAGGCTTTTCTTGGTCATTTTTTCTTCCAATTCCATTATCAAAGCTAAATAATTTAAACCTAACTGTAGGCAATCATTAAACAATCATGGTATTATGATTTCTGCATAATATAGAATGCTGAACAATGCTCTTTGGGATTCCTTTTAACCATATCTATCTCGTTCTGATACTTTCTAAGTATCTTAAAAGTTTCCGAGTTATTCTTGCATTTCATGTATATCTCTCTGATTCGAATTTCTAAAGGCTTGTAATATTCTGTCCACCATGCGTCTTCGGGCAGCGAAAAATGATTTATGACTTTGTAGCCACAGCTAGATATCTTATTTAGTTTGTTTGATATGTTTTTGATCTCGTCATGGACAACCAAGAAACCGTTCGGTTTTAGTAACCTTCTCCATTCCTTAAGACCTTTATCAAAACCAATTATCCATATCGAACCCTCAGCCCAGATGACGTCGAAACTTTCATTTGGGAAGTCTATCTCAAATAAAGAGCATCTCTTCGTCTTCACTCGTCTTGAAAAGCCTTCTTCTTCAATCTTTCTGTTTAGTTTATCTAAGAGAGTTTGGTTGATGTCTATTCCTATTATTTCGCTATTACTCAACTTTGCCAATTCAATTGTTGGAACCCCCGAACCACAACCGATGTCTAGAATGCGTGGTTTTTCCAATCTAGGAATCAGTTGAAACGCTTTTCTTGTATATTTATTGAGCCTTTCTCTAAAATGATCTTGATCTATCTCTGACAACAAGTCTTTGGACATTAATTATCATACCTTGATTTAACTCTGACTCGAATTAATGTCTTTACCTATGTCTGGAATATTGCTTACAATCTACCTGTGATTCTCAGTAAAACAGAGCCTGAAAAGGAACCTCAAAATGAGTTATTGATTTCCTTACATGTAGAATTCAAACCCGATCCTAATTTCGCCAATACTTTTCTACGGTGCAGGAGCGCTTTTCAAAGTTTAACGCTTACTTCGACTGCAGAACTAATGATATCAAAATCGCCGACTTGATAGATTAAAGAAATAGTATAAATGACGGCATGCTCAATAATAAGGATGGCAAATATGAAAGGTTTGATTTACATTCTACTTGATGGCGTAGGTGATAGACCCGATCCTAAGCTAAATTGGATCACGTCTCTTGAAGCAGCCCATACACCATGGTTAGATTCTCTTGCAAGAAGAGGTATCAGCGGTCTTGTATACCCTGTAGGTAAGGACATAGCACCTGAATCTGATATAGCTGTCTTTCATATGTTAGGTTACGAATTTAAAGAAGGTTACGCTGGAAGAGGCGTTATAGAAGCTGTTGGTGCCGGAGTTAGTTTTAAAGATGGAGACCTTGCTATAAGGGCGAATTTTGCCACAATAGGTAAAGATAGGGTCATAATGGACAGGAGGGTTGGAAGAGACCTATCTAGCAAGGAGGCTAAGACACTTGCAGAATCGATCAATAAAGATGTAAAGCTATCTTACCCAAAGACCTCCTTTGAATTTGTATCTACTGTAGCCCATAGAGCGGTTTTGGTGATCAAGGCAGAAGGTATGATTCTGTCATCGAATATCTCAAACTCAGATCCAGCATACTCAAGGTTAGAAGGAGTTGGGGTTGCAAAAGTAGGGAAGGGAGATTTAAAGTTAGAGAAGGTTCGAGCCTTGGATGAAAAAAGCGAGACAAAGCTTTCTGCCGATTTGGTCAATGAGTTTACAGAGAAGTCGATAGAAATTTTGAAGGAGCACCCTGTGAATATATATAGGGAGAAAGAAGGTGGGATGCCTGGCAACGCTATATTACTCAGAGATGCTGGCAACTCATTGCCAAGGCTTGAGAAGCTTGACGAAAAGTATGGCTTAAGGTTTGTATGTCTCTTGGATATGCCAGTAGAGAGGGGGATAGCTAGGCTAACAGGTATGGTTGAGGCTGAAGCTGGGGGTATAGAAGATTATGAAGTTAAAGCAGAAAAGACGGCTGAACTATCAGAGAGTTATGATTGTGTGTACGTGCATATAAAGGGACCCGACGAGCCAGGGCATGATGGGAATGCGATACGGAAAAAGAAGGTGATAGAGAGTATAGATTCTAGGTTCTTCAGCAATCTGTTAAAGCGTATCGATCTGGATGAAGTGATCATCGCTATATCTGCAGACCATTCAACCCCTTGCCAGATTAGGAGTCATAGCGCAGATCCAGTACCATTATTGATCTCTGGAGGAAGTATAACAACAGATGGTACATGCAGGTTTACAGAGAAAGATGCCTCAATAGGTAGTCTGAAGATTCTAAAGGGTGAACAAGTTCTTCCTTTGATAATTTCCCTAGCAAGAGACGATCATTAAGGTCAACTCTCTGCTTGGTCGAAGGTCTCTAAGGATTATTTTAAGGTTGGCCTAAAACGATCAACCTTATTCTGTTTCCCTACATCTGTATCTGCCTGTTTTCTCATAATATCTGAAGTGTTCAAGCCACTTTGGGTGTTTAGGTGATTCTTGTATGAACTTTAGGAATTTTGTTAGCTTCTCTATTGTTTCATGATGTATAGAATGCTCTATCTCACAAGCGTCCTCATCAGCGATGGTTTTGTCCACGCCCAAGATCTCAAAAAATCGCCTTAAAGTCCCGTGAAACTGTTCTAGTGATTTAGCTAACACTTCACCCTTTTTGGTTAGCGTGACGCCTCGATATCGTTCATAATTAACGAGATTATGTTTTTCCAATTTTTGGAGCATTTCAGTGACGCTTGGAGGTTTAACGTTAAGTGCCATTGCAATATCCACGACATTTGCGTAACCCTTTTCCTTAGTAAGGTCATAGATTCTCTCAAGATAGGTCTCTTCAGTTTTACTTAGCTCTTCCATCTTTAACATATTTAGATCTATCCTTTATTAAATACAACTATATCTTTTCCAAGTAATTTTTTCCCTTTTTGGTTATAATATATGAGTTGCCAGTTGATGGTTTTTTCATGCATTCTCTGCTTGTTGGACATACTATGCAGCCCTTTGACATTTCCTCGGTGCCCTCGATCCTTTTAAGGTAGCCTTTTGATGAAAGTAGAGAAAGAACACTCTCTAAGGTAGATTCTTGGATTCCCACATCTTTTGCGATATCGCCTTTGCTTAAAAGGCCTCCATCACGAATTGCCCTCAAAATCTCCTTTATCATGCCGATCACTCTCTCCACTCTTTTTTAGTTAAGGCCAGATACGCTCCAGGCAATGCTAATGGGAATAGCCATATTTCCGGCTTGAGATCGTCAAGCCATGTCCACTTCAGCCAGTCCTCGAACTGAAACACGTATCCTAAGCCGTTTGCTAGCATTATCGCCGTAAATACCCCAAAAAATACAGCTGCGAGAAGGCTACCGACAAGGAGGAAGGACAATCCTTCTCGGTCGCCCCGTGCTTGTTGTCTTACTCCTGTGAGGTAGACAGCTCCAATTATTGTCAACATGATTCCGCCCAAGACATCTGGTGGAATAAGGTTTATCCCGGCTAGTTCTATAGGTGGGATTAGGGAGGCGCCACTTCCTATAAAGTCGCCCCATCCTATCACTATCTCTAGGAGGCCGATAAGGGTATATGTCATTCCTATGAAAAAGGAGTACACTCCTATTACCGTTCCAACATTTTTGTTGAACCCCATTTTTTCACCTCTAAGTGTATCCTAACATACCCCCTATTCCTGTGATGGTTAGTCCGATTAGGTAGGCTAAGACGAGTGACAAGACTACTTGGAAGATAGTCCATTTCCAAGAACCTGATTCCTTCCTCATTGTGCCAACTGTTGCAAGGCAAGGTATATACAATAAGATGAAAGCCATCAAAGCAAAGCCGATAAGGGGCGTGTAGTCCACAACTAAAGCTCCTGCAATCGCTGCTTCTCCTTCAACTGCATAAATTATTCCAAGTGACTCTACAACGATCTCCTTAGCCATGAATCCGAAGATCAGGGAAGAAACGATCCGCCAATCAAATCCAAGGGGTCTGAAAATCGGTTCTAAAGCGTGGCCTATTTGTCCTGTATAGGAGAGTTCAACAGATTCTTGAGCAACGCCCCAAGGGAAACTCGACAGGAACCATAGTATGATCGCGCCAACCAAGAGGTATGTACCCGCCTTCTTAAGGAATTGAACACCTCTGTCCCACATGTGGATTACAGATCCGTGAAATGTAGGCGTTTTGTACAGTGGGAGTTCCATTATGAAAGGAGTGGGTTCTCCTCGCAGTACAGTCTTTCTCAATAATAGTGCCAATAGTATGGCTAAGACGATCCCCAAAAAATACATGGACCATATCGCTGTAGACGCCATTGAACCGAAAAAGGCGCCTGCTATAAGGATATAGACAGGAAGTCGTGCAGAGCAAGATATAAATGGGTTGATCAATAGTGTTATTAGTCTGTCCTTTTCAGATTCGATACTCCTAGTAGCCATCATGGCAGGTACGTTGCATCCAAAACCGAGGAGCATTGGTATGAAGGATCTTCCATGTAGTCCTAACTTGAACATAAACTTGTCCATGATGAAGGCTGCTCTAGCTAGATAGCCGCTGTCTTCTAAGATAGCTATTGCAAAGAACAAGGAGAATATGAGAGGTATGAAAGTTAATATGAAACCCAATCCGCCAAAGATGCCATCACTTAAAAAGGAGGCAAGGACCTCATTAGGGATGCCCCTTGATGCTTCGGCAAGCAACCCAAAGAAGAGGCCTATCATCTTCATGAAGGGCGCGGAAACATCAAAAGCAAACTGGAACATGGCCCAAGCAAGGGTTAGGAATACAGGTATACCTAGATATTTATGAAGGAAAACCTTGTCAAGCATATCAGATTGGGCCCACTTCTTAGCCCCTCTTACCAATGTAGTGTCTAATATGGTGTGTATAAGATTGTACCTCTCATCTGCAAGTACGATTTCTGGGTCGTCCCCTAGGACTTCTCTTGCCTTCAAGATATCACCTCCATTAGTTCATGGTGGTATTTGCTATTCCTGATCTTTTCTAGAATTTCTTCGTCCTTCTCCAAGAGCTTGATTGCCATCCACCTCAGTGGATAATTTTTAGCCAAAGTCTCATCTTTTTTTATGATCTTCACTATGGAGTTTATCAAATCTTCTATCTTCTCTCCATAGGTTATCTTGGTCTTTATCGAGCCTTTTCTTATTGCAGCTTTGATTATTTCATCCTTAAGTTCTTCCATGCCCTCTTTAGTGGTCGCCACTGTCGGAACTATCGGCACACTAAGTTGTTCCGAGAGCTTCTTCACATCGATCTTATAGCCCTTGTTTTCCGCGATATCGAACATGTTCAAAGCTATAACTAAGTTTGCTTCCAGCTCAAGTAGCAAGAGTGTGAGATAAAGGTTCCTCTCGATGTTTGATGCGTCGACTATATCGACTATAACTTCTGGTTTTTCCTCTATGATGTAGTTTCGTGATATGAGCTCGTCCACGGCGCGGGAGGTGAGACTATAAGTTCCAGGTAGGTCAACTATCTTCAACTCGATCCCTTTGTGGATACATTTACCTTCTTTCTTTTCAACGGTCTTGCCTGGCCAATTTCCCACATGCTGCCTTGCGCCAGGTATCAAGTTATTGAATATGACCGACTTACCCACGTTTGGGTTCCCTATCAATGCCACTGTATGTACTATTAACCATCGACTCCTGTACCATGATCTTCATGGCAACTCCCCTCCCCAGAGCGATCCTCGTATCCTTAATTTCGACTACCAAAGGTCCTCCATGTCCATGATTAGGGGAAGCATGGGAGTGCACAACCTTCACCTCAACACCAGGAATAAAACCCATATCGCTTAATCTCCTAACTACCCTTCTACCACCAAGAATTCCAGTAATCTTCCCCTTGGCACCTATAGGAAGCATAACCAGAGGCATATATCGACGATAACTTCTGGTTTTTCCTCTATGATGTAATTTCTTGATATGAGCTCGTCTACGGTGCGGGAAGCGTAATATTCCCATCACTCTCCCTCCAAATAAACATATATGTTATCTCCTTCTTTTTTCTCAAGAGTAAATTATAATCTCGAATTTCGAACTCCATACGATTCTTCAGGGGCGCTTGGCGGATTACTTTTATCTCGGATCTTCCGACTATTCCCATATCCATGATTCGGCGTCTAGTCGTACCGCTTCCTTTGATCCTAACGACGACGCCCTTATTAACGGATTCCATATCACTAAAACGTATCTTCGACGCAATACCCCCCTTATATGTTAGGTTTACCTAAATTTATTATATAAATCTAAAGCTATATTTATAAATTTTTCCTTTTTTCGATTTTATAGTAAATAGCTAAAGTCATCTGAAGAAGAATAGTAAATATTTAAGAGTTCAGTTATTCTCATAGTATAAGATAAGATAAACAAAGATATATCATTAGATACTTTTGTTATACCTACTATGGAAAAGGACCTTTTAAAGATAGCTGATAATATAATGATGTCAGCTCAACTTGCATCAGCCTTAGAAGTGAGTGGCACACCAAAACCTGGGAACGTACATAGAGATTTTGATTTCATCGACACGCGCTTTGAGCATTATCTGGCTGGCTCTATAGCCCTTGGACCTTCTGTAAGAGAAGTTGCATTAAGGGGAATGAGGGCAAGCCTTGATCAGATCAGAATCGATGAGATAGAAATCGGCAGATACATTAAGAAAGCTATTCATGAAGTTAGATTATGGCACAAAGGAGGTAACACGCATCTTGGCATAAGCCTACTCTTCGTACCTTTGGCAGCATCGGCCGGATTTACTACCATAAAATTTGAAAGGGTGGAACCTAACAAATTACGTCAAATTCTATCAAAGATCATGAGATTGACAACTCCTCAAGACGCTATGGATGTCTGCGATGTAGTTCTTACCTCTAGCATCGAGGCTCTAGGTCGGTTGGAGGTAGAAGACGCACCAGACATTATAGAAAGCGATGTAAAAAGCAAGTTAATAGAGAAAGATATCAATTTATATGAGCTGATGAAGATTTCATCTGGATGGGATAATATAGCCAAAGAGCTAACTACAGGGATGAGACTTTCTTTTAATGTAGGCTATAAAACTCTAATAGACATCTATAAAAAGATTGGCGATATAAACATAGCAACAGTACATACATTCCTGACTATATTAGCAAAATATCCTGATACACTCGTAGCTAGAAAGGTTGGGGTGAAGCATGTAAAGAAGATTAATAAAGCAGTGGAGATAGGATTGGTCGAAGCTAAGAAGATTTCCAGACAAGCCAAGAATGTCTTGAAGTTGGGAGGTCTAACTTCTAAGGCTGGGGGGAAAGCACTGATTCGATTAGATAAAAATCTGAGAGATTCACAAAACCGGCTAAACCCTGGGACAACGGCCGATATAACAGCCTCATCTTTAATGATCGCGATTTTGTGTGGGATGAGACCTTAAAAGGGTCAAAAATACTGGGGGCGTAGTTGCCGATTTACCATTTTGTTGAGAGAGTGTATCTATCTCACGAATAATCAAGGGAATATCTAAACTTCTTTTATTGAAGAGTTTTAACTTCAGATGATTAAATAGGGCATTGTGGGGTATATCATGATTAAACGCATCATGGCGCCCAACGCATATCCATCATTTTCTTCGATCGTGAAAGTTCTCGTTCTATCTTCTATTGTCTTCTTTTACGACTCTTTTTTCGTTGCCAAAGTTTAAACTACTAAAAGAGTAAGTGTGGTACGTACATCTTTTATCTTTCTTATCTTCATGACTATCTCCTTTAACCTATCTACGCTCTCCGCTTTGATTTTGGCTATGATGTCATAGGCGCCATAAATTTCGTAGGCTTCTTCAACCACCATATCTTTTAGCTTCTTCATGATGGCCCTATCAGAGCCCGACTCTACACTCATCAATACGAACGCTATAGGCATAGATATTAGGATGAGAAACATCTATTTAAGATTCACATAAGGATAGATCTGCTTTACTCATTAAAAATAGTCGATATCAAAAAGAATCATCTTTCACTTTTATAGTGATACCCACGATTCTAGAATTTGTTGCGATAAAAGAACTTATCACATCTACAAAGGTGGCAGGGATAGTGTTTGTCCCCATTGCTATATGCCCTCTGAGCCGTTTAGTTAAGTAAGTTGAAATTTCTTAGCAATGGGTCTATCTAGATTCCCCATTTTTCATCGATATCCAAGATGTTTAATTAGAGTTAGATTAATATATGGTGAGCATAATGGTTGAACCTGTCAAGAAGTGCCCATTATGTGGATCAGAGCTCTTCGTCAAAGGAGATGTCATCTACTATTCGAATTATTGGCTTAATTATGAAGGTGGCGGTTAGTGCCAGTAAGAGATTCATATGGGATAAATTTCATCTGATATATACATGTAAAAGGTTATATTCCCCATCTACTGAATCTGGCACATCACGGAGTTTCTGTCCATTCCATTGCGACTCGCTCCAGATGAATGGTTTTCCTTTTATTATAGGCGTTCCGAATTTCATCCAGAAGCAAAGATTTGGTGACCCCCAAATCGAAGATACCTTCCAAATCTGAAACGTAAGATGTCATAGAAGCTAAAGCTGCTTTGGCGTCTGCCGCTCCCTTATATGCATAGCTTGTAGGATCATCAGAACAACGATATGCTTCGATTTAAATATCTTACCTACAATATAGCCTTTAATAGTTCTTCTTACTAAGAGCTTTGGCAACTGTTATCTTTTATACTATATCTTCTTGATTCTTCTAATTTTTTTCTTAAGGTTATCATCTCTGTTACAAATCTTTCCTTATCCTTATTCTTTATGATATTTAGCCACTTTTCAATTTTCTTTTTAAATAAACTTTCTACTTTGTTGATATCAGGTAGATTCATCTGAAGGACAGAATAGAATTCTGGATCTGTATTAACGATATTTTCTACAAGATTAAAAAGAGTTTTAAAACTTGTACCAGAAATTTTTTCTAATTCTCTAAAATTCAATTCAAGCCATGTATCTCCAACAGCCAAACCAACAAAATGGGATAATCCTAGAATAACTGCCATTAGTTCATCATGCTTTCTTGGAGACATTACACTAACTTTAAAACCTCTTTCTTCTAGCCATATTTTTAATTCTCTAGCGTATTTTTCCTCTTTTTTGTTGGTAGGAGTAAGAACGAAATTTTCATTCGTATCTTTTGCTCCTGGTCCAAAAACTGGATGAGTTCCTAGGATCGTTCCCTTCTTAATATATTTGTGCA
>JAKLZD010000150.1 GCA_024256245.1 Candidatus Methylarchaceae archaeon HK01M | reverse complement strand
ATAGCGAGGGGTGGATTTGAACCACCGATCTGCGGGTTATGAGCCCGCCGGGATAACCTGGCTTCCCCACCTCGCTAGCGATAGGTAAGTCGATTACAACTTACCTCTCCTATTTAAATTCAGAAGAATATGGCTTAAAAATCTTATCGCTGAATTCTCATTCTGTTTCTCGTGCACCCCCCACATCAATTGTAAATAAATTCATGTCGGAAAGTTAATAATCATTATAAAAGACTATCATGTCAGCTTTCTGGCTGAATAAAAAAATTTTAAAAGCCTCTTAGATTTATGTTTTAGAAGAAAAGGTAAAAGGCATGAATTTAAAAGTCTGGTTTCTAGAAACAAGACCCAATTTCCTTTTGCTGACACCAGTATGCACTATTACTGGAGTTGCTACCTCCCTCTATCTAGCCTTTCCATTTAACTGGCTACACTTCACTTTAGCTTTCGTTGGTGCTTTGCTGGCTCATATAAGTACTAATGTCCTCAATGACTATTTTGATTATAAAAGCGGGATAGACCTAAGGACAAAAAGAACCCCCTTCAGCGGTGGTAGTGGCATCCTTACTTCTGGTCTGCTTGAACCGAAAAGGGTCTATTTATTTGGAATAGCCTGCCTCTTCTTGGTTATCCTAATAGGTATTTACTTTGTTTTTATCTATAAATTATCCATGCTACCTATCGTAGTGTTAGGCGCCCTTTTAGTATTCTCATACACACCATACATCACTAAATTGCCAGGTATCACCGAGATCTTAGGTCCAGGATTAGGGTTTGGACTTATGGTGCTGGGTATATTTTTTACCCAAACAGGTGTTTACAGCATGACAGCTATAGTAGTGAGTTTTATAGTTGGACTGCTTGTTGCAAATCTGCTTCTTCTTAATGAATTTCCAGATGTTGAAGCTGATAAAAGTACAGGGCGAAAACACCTACCAATAATCTTAGGGAGGAAGAAAGCGGCTAAAGTCTATTGTAGTATAACTGGGTTGGCCTATATTAGTATAATAGTCGGAGTCTTGGTGGGAACTCTGCCTTTATTAGGATTGCTTAGCTTGGTAACATTGCCCTTGGGCATAAAGGTGATGAAGGGTGTGCTTAACTACCACAGTAAAATCGATTTTCTCATTCCATATCTGGCCACAAATGTATTTGTTGTTCTTCTTGTCCCTTTCTTACTTTCCATCGGTCTCATTATTTCGGTATATGTTTAATCTGAAGATAGATCGATAAAAAACCCCTTAAAGATGCTCTGAACAAGTAAAGGACGAATATCGACCGAGGATCATCGTCACTAAGATAGACCTTCAAATCTATTTCTTTACGCTTAGAAATGTAATTGTATGATTAATTAATTATTTATGAAGATTTTTATCAAAAAATTAAGTTTATTAAGTAGAATTAAATAATTGGTATGATAAGGTGCTGAATTATGGGCAAAATAGATGCGATGGATATGAAGATTTTGGATGAATTGATAAAAGATTCCAGCCTTTCGATTCCAAAGTTGAGTGATAAGATCGATGCCAACCCCTCTGTAGTCTATAGCAGAATCAAGCGCCTCATAAAAAGGGGTATAATCAAAACATTTACTATCATAGTGAATGAGGAAATTTTGGGTTACGGTGTAATCGCCGTAATAGGTGCAGAGATCGATGCAAGACAGAGAGGTAATATCATAGATGAACTCTTGACGATAAAAGAAGTTAGAAATGTCTCTGAAGTAACTGGGAGGTTCGACCTTCTCATCAAGATCCAGACAAGGTCTATGGATGAGTTGTATACCATCATCTCAGACAATATTGGTAAAATAAGTGGCATCCTGCATACAGAGACCTTTATCGAAATGAATAGGAGAGTTAAAGAACCCATATACTCCTTTCAAAGGTAATCCGAACTATAGAATAATGCTTTATCAGTACTCTTAACGTCGGAAAATTCTGGCATATTTATATTGTAGATCATCTCATAAAAAGACTGAAGCCGATTGAACCCTTTACTCAAAATAGAGGAAGCCGAGAGATCCAGAAGGTTACCATCTTCTATTTCAAAGAAGATCAAAAAGAGAATAGAGTATGTAGAAGATGGCGTTGCCAAGATAGAGTCGGCTTCGGGATTAAAATATCCGTCCTATTATATTGAGCCGAACCTCCCTTTATCATCCAGCCAGATCGAAGTATATCAATTAGGGGTGATCTACGCAAGAACCATCCCGATAGAAACTTTCTCAGGACTGGAAATCTTGGTTCAACTATCGGCACCACTTGTTGCCTTTGGATTAAAGACCACTATACGTGCAGTCTTGGCCCACGAATTCTTACATTACATAGAGTTTATGAGGCGTTTTAACAAATTAGATATAGTCTCAGATTCTCTTTCAACTTCTTTGTTCGAGTCTCTCTATTCAGACTATGAAAAGCTGTTTGAACCTAAACTTATATTCAAAGATAGAAGATTGGTTAAGTTGGTTGATGAAAAATTCTCAAACGGTCTCAATGACAAGAGGCTTCATGAGAAGACCTTAAAGCAATGGATAGAAAGGGGTCTGCCAAAAGAAAATCTATCCCCTGAGAGCAATATCTTAAGGGTTCCAGTATCACTGATCTTGAACATGAAGATCGACCCTCTCTTAAAGCTGAAGCTCGAGGAGCTTGAGCGAAAGGGCTATGAACGAAATTAATGAAAGTGAAAACATCTATAAGCTGGAAGAAAACGAAAGGAATTTGATCTTCGAAGCCCTTGAAGATATAGCCAAAGATAAAGAAGTTGTAGCCATCTGTGTCTATGGTTCTCGTATTACTGGCTACGCAAGAAAAGATAGTGATTATGACGTTATAGTTGCTCTCTCAGGATACAAGCAAAAATTGAGGTATAAATATGTGAAAAAAGGGCTAAATTTATCCGCTTTAATCGTCGATAGCAAATCTTTGATGAAGGATGCTGAAAAGGCTTCCTTCGGTGAATTTGTGGCTGGTAGGCTATTAAATGCATACGACGCTCTAACAGGGGGGAAATTTATCGAAGAAGTTGAAAGAAAGTTAAAGAGCAGGGCGATATTCGAAAGTCTGGATGAGATGGCCTTAACTTATGGCGATCTCTCAACAGAATTCGTAATCCCAGTAAAGTATCTTTTATTCGAGAAGCTTAAGAAAAGGGCATCTCTGTATCCGCCAGCTTTATACAGTTACGTGAAGACCTATGGTGGACGCTTGAGTGAAGAGAATCTGAATACAACCCTTAAAGGTTTTTTTGCGCCATTAAAAGAAATGGAAATGCACGGATTAATTTTATTGGATGATGAATCATTTAGAATCAAGGAAAAGTACCTTAAGTTAAGAAAGACCAGAAAGGTCCTGAAAAAACTCTCATACACGAAGAGGGGCATAATGTCCTATTTGGCCCATGGTTACGCAGGGCGTGTAAGTCTAGATGTTGTGGGGAAGGAGATGCTATCAAAGATCAGCCGATCAAAAGATCTTGGTCATATACCAGAAGAGATGGAGCACCCAAAGAACCTCTGGAGGATCGATGAAGGCTTGTTGATCGTTGAAAGTGATGACTGGCTTCACCAGATTATATGTCACCTTGGTCTGAGCCAGAATACTAAGATAACTCAAAGACGGCGAGAAGAGTTTCACGAAACCTTGAAGTTGTATACATTGAAGGATGGAGATGAAGAGATCATTATAGCCGTGAAATGGTTTGAAGACCCTATGTCTTTAAAATGGGCTTTTTTGAACTTATGGGCATTTTTTACTAAAAGGTTCGAATTATTTTCCCTAACAAGACTCAAAAATGAGTACAGGGCTATAAGGCGGTTGAGAGAGATCGGCTTGAACACTCCAAAAGTAATCTCGATAATCTTGAACAAGAAGATATTGATTACAGAGTTCATAGAGGGAGTCAATCTGGATAAAATCGTCAAGGATATCTTAGATAAACGTTGTGTGAATGCATCCCCGATTTCCATGTACGGCGAAAGTATAGGTTTTGCACATAAAAATGGGTACTCGTTAGGGGATACGAAACCTAACAATGCGATATTTTCAGAAGGGAAGATATTCTTGACAGATCTAGAGCAGTCTACTGAGAATGGAGATACATCATGGGATATCGCAGAATTCATCTATTATTCAAATAAATTTACTTTGAATACTAGTGGGGCAAGGAAGGTGACCCAGGCATTTTTGGATGGTTATCTGAAAGTAGGCGATATAGATACAATCAAAGAGGCCTTAAGTCTGAAGTACCTTTTACCCTTCCAAGCAACTCTAGCTCCTACTGTAGTTAAAGCTATTAAAGATGAAATGAACAAAGTAATTACACGTTGATCATTTCTTCTTGAAGATCGTATATCCACATTTTCCACAAGTCAATCGATCTTTATGCTCAGCAAGGAAAACCCCTCTTCCACACCTTGGGCACTCCTTCCTCAACCTGACCAAAGATGGACCATCGATTTTATAAAATTTCCAGATAGGGGGGCTAACCTTCTTCTTAACCTTCTTTTCTTCAGACAACCTCACACCTCCTATTTACGAGCCTCTCTTTGCCTCTTTCTTCTTTGCCTCCTTGATTACCTTCTCCCTCTCCTCTTTTGATAGCATCCTTAAGAATAGATGTCTAGGGAGTTGCTTTTTAGCATCCTCGGGGTTATCATATATGTAAAAGAGCCCAGAGACATCCCTTGTACCAGTCCTCATCTTTAAAGAGATTAGATAAACTTTGTCGATATCTACATTAAGCTTTTCTGCAACCATCTTCACAGCATCTTGCCTTGTCAGAGACCCAGCGATGGAGCTGAAGATGTAGCTTATCTCCCTTCTTCCGAGGAGGTCTTTCCTGTTATCCTCCTTTATCTGAAAGCTCAAAGCACCACCTTTCGAACCGAAACTATCCGTGATATATATCTTTATAATTTTAACATAGTCTTAACCATCATGGACACACTTTATGACCATCTTATCCAGGAACGAAATTGCCATCTCCCTTGATCTTTGATCTACTTTGATGATGACTGCCCCCCTTCCAGGTTGCCCATAAAGGACAGATGTACAATTAGGGAACAATGCTATCGTAGGGAGTGTAAGGAGATCCTCTTCACCGTCTATAATGATCCTGACAGGCTTCCTAGCTTTTATAGCCGTTGATAAAGCCATCAAAGACTCCCTCGATATTTGCCCGGCAGGGTTTGAAGCTTTTAGTTGAGTCTCTATCTTTGAAATAGGTAGATCCCTCTCAATGCGCATCTCTCTCCCATCGACTATCTGGACAGATGGTACGACGCCTAAGCTAATCAATCTCTCAGTAGTAGCATCCCCAACTGTAACTACTATCTCACTTTTATCTATATGCCGTGCTATCTCTTCATAAGTCAAACTATCGTTGGAAACCAAGAGCCCCAAAGGTTCCTTCAATACCTCTCTTAGCTCTTCTGTCAATATATATTCATACTTTATAATATCGGTGCTCTTGATGTGTCTGGTTCGGCGCATCTTTTTACTTACCTTTTCTACTTTCAGGTAACTTTCAGGGCATACCTCCCTGTTTTGCTGATATCCAACGTCTTGGCCACAAGGGATCGATCGATATCTTCAATGATTATAAGTCCCGACCAATTAGGGCTCAAATCCTTAGATTTGCAGTTAGGGCAGATACGATCTGTAGTCAATGTTTTACATTTCCTACACGCCAATTCTTTAACCAAGGAATCTCACATTTCTTTCAGGTTTTTGTTTTGCTCTCCACTTCAACTATCTTTGAAGCCTTCTTCAGATCCTCTTCGATCCACTCAATAGCTCCTAAGAAAGGCTGCCTGCTTGTCACTCCAATCTTCCCAATAGTTGCTCCCCGCCCTAAGCTCACTGCAGTGATTCTAACCCTGACTTTGGAACCAACTTTCATCGTCCTCTTACTCTTGCTTGCCAATATAACACCCTGTCTTACATCACTGGTCAGAAAATCGTCTGTAATCTGAGAGAGGTGGAGCATGGCATCTACAGGCCCTATTCTGACGAAAGCTCCAAAGTCGGTAATTTCGACAATCTCTCCTTCCACTATCTCTTGAATCTTTGGGAAAAAGTTGAGTACAGAGAACTTCACCTTGTGATAGGTGCTCCCATCACCAGGGATTATCTTCCCCACATGGCCAACAGACACATCTCTTATCAAGATTATGTAACCCAGCTCAGGATTTATCGTGCTCTCATATTTAGTCTTCAGAATATCTAATGCTACCTCATCAAGTGGTTGACCGAACTTTGCCGGAGGAACCCTTATAACATCTTCAAGCTCAACTATCTGAAACATAATTCAACTTCCTTAAGAAGTAGATATTCAGATTAATTGACTTAAGAATTTTTTGGTATTTATAGATTAATCGAAGGTGATGGGCTTTTTAAGCCTTGAAAGTAGTACAACTCGGCTATCCTTGCACTTTCTTATGACCTTATATCCCGTTGACTCAGATATCCGCCCTCCCATCTTCTCAACATCTTTAAATCTCGGCATGTCGCTTCTTTCAAGCCTGCCTGTAGAATATCCAAGGTGCATGTAAGCCTTTACCTCCACATATGTGAAGTCAGATAAGTCTATCAATCTACTGAAATCCTCGGGATGATCCATATTTATGCTCTTTATAGCCGTTATCCTCATGACTTTTGGGCACTTGAAGCTCTTCATGAGCTCAAGAGTCTCCATAAGGGAATACCATAGCCTTGGTGAGATTGGACGGTTGACCTTCTTATAGGTTTCATAATCTGGTGCAGTTATGGATACGTAAAGTTGAGAAGGCTCTGAATCGAGCCTTCTTAGAGCCTCTGGAAGTACGCCGCTCGTTACCAGAAATGTAGTGAACTTCTTCTCTTGAAAAGATTTTAACATCTCCCCCAGCTTAGGGTATAGTGTAGGCTCACCTGAGAGGCTTATTGCTGCCATATTTGGATTGAGTGCCTCCTCGTACTTTTCTTTGCTCACCTTCCCCCTGATGATCTGATCTTTATAACCTGTAAGAATCCTTATCTGCTCTTTAATGCAACCTTCTATTATCTTCCTTGGCTCGTCCCATCCACCTTTAAATGTCTCATCCCACTTTAAACCTAGGTCCTCGGGCATAACCCTCCAACAATAGATACAGTGGGTCAAGCAGCTCAAGACTGCCGGCGTCATCTGAAGGCAGCGATGTGATCTTATACCGTAGAACTTTTGCTTATAGCAGACTTTATCCCGAACGAGGCTTTCATGTAACCACTTACATTTCTTGACACTTGAGTGCCTGCCAACCAAATGGTATTTCTGCTTTCTCAATGCATCGAATAATTGAGGAGGGTATGCCATTCTAATCTATGTTGTAAATCAGTTTTCTCCCATAAATTTCTATCTTGCAATGATTTGCTTATTTGAATTTTAACCGATCAATTTTAAATACCATCATGTGATTAAGTATTGGGGCTATATGGAGCTTTTCGATGTAGTTATCGGCTTAGGGATCGGCCTAATTATAGGGTCTTTAATTCTTTATATCACATCAAAAGCGACTTCAAAAAAACAACCCATTGAAAAGGCTGAAACGGATATTCCCAAACCCCTCCCTCTATCTGATCAGGAAAAGCTCGTTCAGATGCCTGAACTTGAGAAGGCCCGAAAAGAGTTAAACGCTATACTGCTCGAAAAGGAGCTACTCTCCAGCGCCTTGACACGTGTATATGAAGCAGAGGTTCAAAAAAAGATAACTAAGGAAGAGAGAGAACAGCTTTCAATAAAATATCGTGAACAACTGAAAAGAGTAGAAGAGAAGCTAGGAAATACAGAGCTACTGATCGAGGTTGGAGAGTTAGAGAACCTTCGGGATGAGCTGATCGGCTTATTCGAGAGAAAGATAGGGCAGATAGAGAGTAGGTTGAATCAAGCTAAAGTCAGGTTGATAGAAGTTTTAGGTCCAACTCCCAAACATATCATGCCGAACAAAGTGGTGCCAAAGAAAGAGAAACCAAAGGTAAAATCTGAAGGGGCGAAGGTTGACGACAAGGTCAAGGCTTTAAGGGAAGAGGTTCTACAGGCCCTTGATAGGTTGGAGCAGATTGATATCGAAGAGTAAAGATACCATAATTATTTATGATAACTGAAGAGTAATTCTTTATTAGGTCTTTTTGATAACTGACTTGAGGTAGTTTTCCTTTAAGGTATCTTAAGCTAAAAGACTTAGGCGAAGCATACATGGATACAAGTCGAATGAGTTCGAAAAGGAGAAGGTTATGCATGTGCTTGAGGCTGGGCGTCTAGCACCATCAGCTGTAAACAGACAACCATGGCACTTCATCGTAATAACGGGCTCTAATGTAAAAGAAAGACTGGCAGATACCTACTCTAAGGACTGGTTCATTCAGGCCCAAGTGATAATAGTTGCCTGTGCTGACCCAAATGAAGCATGGTTAAGAGAAGATGGAGGTGAGTACTGGAAAATCGATGCAGCGATCGCCCTGCAGAAAATGATTCTCTTCGCAACTAAGGAGGGTCTAGAAACTTGGTGGCTAGTGAATTTTGATGAGCAAGCAGCAAATGGCGCTTTTGGGATATCGCCATATATATGTGTAGTTGCCATTACACCCTTAGGCTATTCAGATGAAGTTAAGGGCGAAGTCTATAATAGAAAGCCTATTGAAAAGGTAATACATCTTGAGCATTGGTGAAATTCATAATTTTAGGGGTGATTGAGATAAAATTTGAAGTAACTTTAGAGAAGATGGCGGAAGAAGCACTTGAGAATGTAGAAGAAAACATTACTATAGGCTTAGGTAGCGGGTCTACTATAGCGAGGTTTGTCGATGCTTTAGGCAAGTATCTGACGAGAATCAACTTCAAAGTCCCAGTAATTCCTTCATCATTGCAGATACAGACCTTAGCAGAGAGAGCTGGACTGGATATAGTCCAACCCCGTCTGACCTCTTCTATCGACTTGGTTGTCGATGGAGTCGATCAGATGGATAAGAACTTCAACATGATAAAGGGAGGCGGGGGTGCTCTTTTAAGGGAAAAAGTATTGATGAAAGCAGCGAAGAAGGTTGTGATACTTGCAGATGAAGAAAAGTTCGTAGAAGTTCTGTCCAGAAAGGTGCCCATAGAAGTCGTGCCCTTTGCCCGTGTCTTTGTCCAGAAGGAGCTTGAAAAGATTGGAGGAAAGCCCGAACTGAGAACGTTTAAAAAAGGGTACCCTTTCTTTACCGATAACGGAAATGTAATCCTCGATGTAGACTTTGGACATATAGATGAACCTCCCATGCTCTTGAGTGAGATAAAGAATATACCTGGCGTTGTTGAGGCAGGTATATTTATCGAAAGGCTTCATATAATTTATAAAGCTTGTAAAGACGGATCTGTAAAGAAGATAACTCCTGAAGTTGAGATCAGATGAGAATAGTTGTTGGAATAACAGGAGCAAGCGGCGTAATATATGGCAAGCGCCTCTTAGAAGTTCTTTCGGATAAGGGTGTTGAGACCCATGTGATAGTGAGCCGAGGAGCTGCTGAAGAGATAATCGCCCACGAACTTACATCGAAGAGAAAAGATATAGAGAAGTTGGCAACTCGCGCCTACCAGTTAGATGATCTCCTATCACCATTGGCAAGTGGCTCATACATTACAGGCGGGATGGTCATAGTTCCATGCAGCGCCAAGACTATGGCAGGGATTGCCCATGGTTACTCCGATAACCTCATCCTTAGGGCTGCAGAAGTCACCATAAAGCAGGGGAGAAAGTTGATACTCGTCCCAAGGGAGACCCCTCTTAGTGCTATATTTATTGAAAATATGCTCAAATTGGCGAGGATAGGCGTTGTTATACTTCCTGCAATGCCAGCTTTTTATCATAATCCAAAAAATATAGATCAATTGATAGACTTCGTTGTTGGTAAGATTCTTGATAGCTTTGGATTAGATCATAATCTTTTCAAGAGATGGAGGAATACAGATAGCAAACAGTATCTCTAGTTTACTTATGTTTAATGAACACGTTTTAAAACGAACTTCATTTCTAAGATAAAAGGTTAAAATAAATGTATGCATTAGCAACCCCTAAAGAGGTTGCCACCAGATTGGTCATCCCAAAGATGAACATGAAGCCCTACTACATTGCCAACCTTGAAAATGAAATCGATTCTAAGATTAAAGAAGTACTATATAAGTGCCTTGAAGGCAAGGAAATTACAAAAGAAGAGGCTTATGATCTAATAAGGTGTGATGGCTACGATCTTCAGGTGATGATGTCTGTAGCAAGGATTATAAGAGATAGTGGTAAGGGAAAGCGTATAACTTATTCAAAAAAGGTATTCATACCTCTGACGAACTTATGTAGGAATAGATGTGGTTACTGTAAATTCAGAAGGGAGCCCACAGACCCTGATGCAGAGATAATGAATCCAAGCAGAGTTCTGTCCTTCGCTGAGGCTGGTAAAAGTTTTCATTGTACGGAAGCCCTTTTTACTTTAGGTGAAAAGCCTGAGAGACGCTTTCCAGAAGCCGTCAGGTGGTTGAAGAAACTAGGATATAAGAGTATGTTAGAATATCTATATGAAATGTGTGAGATGGTGATAAAGAAGACAGGTCTTCTGCCTCACTCTAATCCAGGGTTTATGACTAAGAGAGAGATGGCTAGTCTAAAGGATGTGAATGCCAGCATGGGGTTGATGCTAGAGAATGTAAGCGATAGATTGTGTGGAAAAGGTGGGCCACATGAGTTCTCTCGAAGTAAAAGGCCTGATCTGAGATTGGTTACTATTGAGAATGCTGGGCAACTTAAGATACCTTTCACCACAGGTCTGTTGATAGGTATAGGTGAGACCCTCGAAGAGATCATAGACTCTCTCTATGATATAAAGAAGTTGAATGAGAGATATGGTCATATTCAGGAGGTGATAATCCAAAACTTCAAGGCTAAGCCAGATACCCCTATGAAATCTCATCCAGAACCTACTGTAAAAGAAATCTCTAGAGTAATTTCTGTATCGAGATTGGTCTTCAAGAATGATATAAACATACAAGTGCCTCCAAACCTTAGTCCTGATGAATATAGTGTGTATCTATCTGCAGGAATAAATGACTGGGGTGGTGTTTCCCCTGTTACAAAAGACTTCGTGAACCCCGAAGCACCATGGCCTGAGATAATGGCTCTAAAAAGTGTAACAGAGAAGAGGGGTCTTGAATTGAGGGCTAGACTCCCTATCTATCCCGAATTCATATTGAACAAGGCCGATTTTTTGCCAAAACCTCTCCAAAGTCACATATTATCCCTTGTCGACCAAGAAGGTTATGTAAAAGAGGTATCTTGATTGAACCTGAGCGCACACGATTCTGATATCCTTCGCCCCTCTCTTGAAAACTTACTCTCTAAAATCGACCCTGTTGTAGCATCTATTCTTGATAAGGCCCTTGATGGTAAGGCAATTTCTGTAGATGACTGTGTCGAGCTCTTTGAGACAAAAGGAATCGATCTTAACGCTTTAATAATAGTTGCCGATGAACTTAGGCGCACGACGGTCGGCGATGTAGTTACTTATGTCATAAATCGAAATATCAACTTCACTAACATCTGCATAAATAGGTGTGGTTTCTGTGCCTTCAGCCGGAGTTATGGGGATAAAGATAGCTACTTTTTACCCATCGAAGAAGTAGTTCGGATGGCGAAGGAAGCATGGGAATTAGGAGCAACAGAAGTATGCATTCAAGCCGGTCTCCCACCAAATATGGATGGGAATACTTACATCGATATCTGCAAAGCCGTGAAGAAAGAGGTGCCAGACATCCATATCCACGCCTTCTCCCCTGAAGAAGTGGTTTATGGTGCTTTAAGGTTGGGTACAACTATGGAAGATTACTTGAAGATGCTCAAGGAGGTTGGTGTCGGCAGTCTGCCTGGCACTGCAGCAGAGATACTCGATGACGAAATCAGAGAAATGATCTCTCCCAATAGAATTAGAACAAAAGATTGGATAAGAGTGATAAAGGCAGCCCACAGGCTAGGCATCCCAACAACTTCGACTATAATGTATGGCCATATCGAAAATTCGTTACATAAGGCGAAGCATATAGCCATAATAAGGAATATACAGAAAGAAACTCATGGCATAACAGAGTTCGTCCCTTTAAGTTTTGTGCACTCTGAAACACCGATCTACAAGAAAGGTCTGGTAAAGAAAATAAGGAGAGGTGCGACTGGTGCAGAGGTAGTCAAGATGTATGCGGTATCTAGGCTGATGCTGAACGATGACATAAAGAACATACAGGTATCTTGGGTCAAGGAAGGAAAGAAATTTGCACAGTTCTGCCTTAATGTTGGCGCCAACGACTTTGGTGGAACTCTAATCAATGAGAGCATATCAAGAGCTGCTGGAGCTATTCATGGGCAACTTTTACACCCAGAGGAGTTCAGAAACATGATTCGAGACATAGGCAGAATTCCTGCCCAGAGGTCCACTACTTACGATATATTAAGGATATATGACTGACATCTTCACAATCAGAGACTGATGGATAAAAACCTCTCTGAAAAATGGACTTAAAATGACCAAGAAAATAATCTTCAAGGCATCGGTGATCGACAGCCTTTTGAGCTATGCCCAAAACTCTTACCCAGATGAAGGAATACTTCTACTTAGAGGCAAGGTCCGTAAATATGGGATCGAAGTGGAAAACGTTATCTTACCACCTTTTGCTATACATGGAAGAGGTTTCTCTAGCTTTCCCCTTCATACACTCCCCCTCGATCTATCAATATTGGGTACCGCCCACTCGCATCCATCTGGAACTTTACAGCCCTCTGTAGGTGATCTGAACAACTTTTACGGAAGGATCATGATCATAATAGCTTATCCCTACAAGTCTGAGGATGATATAGGGGTATTCGATCGTGAGGGGAATATGGTGAAGTTCTCGATAATTAGATAGATTCTACGTCGTAATATGGAGAATGGCCCTCATAATTCCATAAAAATTCGATTTTGAGCAATGCTTAAATCATATCCGAACTAATGTCTCTTACGGCGGTCGATTTGGTCTTTTTAGCCAAAACCTCTACATCAGGGGAGTGGAAGGTAGTCTCATCGGTCGTCTTGACTTTAGTGGATGAGGCAACATTCGAGGCATCTTCAGAGGGCATCACCTTTAGGGCTATGGATCCATCTCATGTAGCCCTCGTAGACCTATCATGGCCAAGCCAAGCCTTTGAAAAATACGAGTGCGATGCTCCCTTCAAGTTCAGCGTCAAGATGGATGACTTTGCGAAGTTGATAAAAAGGGCTGACGCGAAGGATAGTATAGAAATCGCAACGACCAATAATGAAAATATCATCCTCAGGATTCTAAATGGATATGGTAGAGAATTTTTACTACACCTGATAGAAAGTACTTATGGTTCTACACCTCTTCCCAAGCTTACCTTCAACATCAAAGCGATAATAGCGAAGAAGGCCTTCGAGAGTATGCTGAACGATATTTCAGTTGTTTCAGACCATGTTACCATAGATACATCAAATGATAAGTCAGTCTTCTATGGTAAGGGTGATATCGGTTCTGGCTCTGTAACCTTAGAGCGGACAACTCCAGACGTGTTGGAACTAGAAGTTAAGGAGAATAGCAAAGCGACTTATAACATTGAGTATCTCTCGAACATAATCAAGGCTATTAGTTCGGCATCCGATACAGTGGTACTTGAATATTCAAGTAAGATGCCAATAAGGTTGGAGTTAAAGCTTGGCGATCTTGGAGGTAAGATACACTTCTATCTTGCTCCAAGGATAGAAGAGAAGTAAATCCCAAAGATTTTTAATATATTATTATAGAACCAGATAGCTGAATCATGGCTATCGCCCAACTAATCCTTTTAACATTGACTATTTTACAATTTTTACTCAGCCTTTTCATCATCTACTCTATCGAGACCTTTCCCTCACTGCCAATCAATCCAATGCGGATGGAAAAAGAACCATCGATCTCAATAATAATTCCAGTAAGAAATGAGGAGGATACCCTAAAAGATTGCCTCGACTCTATAACAAATTTGGACTACGCTAAAAAGGAGATTATAGTCGTTGATGGGAACTCTACAGATGGCACAGGAAATATATTGGAAAGCTTTCAGGAAAAGATCGAAGTTTTAGAGGAAGAAAACCTCCCTGAAGGATGGGTTGGAAAGAACTGGGCTTGCTTCGTAGGTCATAAGAGATCAAAAGGTGAATTTTTACTTTTCACAGATGGTGATACCATACACAGCAAAGATAGTCTAACCCTGACAGTAAACTATCTTTTAAAAAATCAAGTCGATATGCTATCTCTTTATCCGAAGTTTATAATGAATACTTTTTGGGAGAAGTTGATGATTCCCACCATGGCTTTCATTATATTCCTCTTTTCACTGAGACCAGATGTGAATGATGACGATAGCCTAAGTTGGCTTGGAAATGGACAGTATATACTCATTAGAAGGAGTGTTTATGAAAATGTAGGTGGGCATAAAGCAGTATGGGACAGAATTGATGAGGATTATCGTCTGGCTGAGAAAGTAAAGAAGTCGAAGTTTAGGCTTAGGTTGTTGTACGCTCCTTATACACTTCAAACACGGATGTACAGAAATTTTAGAGAGCTTTGGGAGGGACTGGCTAAAAACGCATTTACAAGTTTTCTTGCAGTCTTCCAAAGAAAAAAGGAATTTTTGTTAGCCATTCTTGCATCCTTCATTTTTCTCTTGCATCCTCTCATAGTCTTCCTTTTAGGGATAGTAACTCTGCCTATCCAAGGATTAAATGAATACCTCGTCTGGGGCACAGCCATGATCTCAATACTTTATGCTCAAATGTTCATAGTCTTCCCAGCTTTTGGTGCTGATATTAAATACGTTCCACTTTTCCCTATATCTGTTGTTATCTACATTATAATTATGGCAATTTCTGTTTGTCGTACGGTAAGAAAGAGAGGAATAATCTGGAAAGGAAGGGTTTACAGATGAGAATAATACAAACTCATTTGTAATGTAGAATTATTTAAGAGGCGAGACCTGTTAAAGAGAGTAAGTATGGGGATAGAGTTTGGGTTAGAAGACCTTGCAAAGTACCCTTTTATGAAGGAAGCTGGGGACTATGTAAAGAAGTTGAGTCTAAGAGTAGAGGATTTGGGACAGGAGGACTATCGCCCAGCTGTAGAAAGAGCAAAGCAGAGGGTAATGGAGGCGATTCAAAAAAATTACATATCTATTGAAATATCAGAGCCCATAGTAGAGCTTCTCTCCTTCCCACTAGCTTTGATGCTTGTCAAGGCAATGAATGTAGAATACATCATACATAGATACTCACTGGCAGAAGCGATAAGGGCTGAGAGCCTTCTTAAGGAAGAAAAAAAGTCGATCATCTCGTACATTTTCAAGAGCACTTTTAATTTAGAGCCGATCAGCGTAAAGCATGAGTTGTTCGACTTAAAGATAAAGTTGATTGAATACTTGAAGCGCGCAACTCATTTTCACGAACCAGAATGGAAGCTTATCAACCGGGTCGTTGACAATGGCTTCGTCTATCTGAAGACTCATGAACTGGTTAGATTGATAAGGGAGGAAATTAGAAGGACGATTTACGATAGGATGAAGGGTGTATCATTACCTAGCATGCCGAAGAATCTGAAAGAGGCAGTTCATGAAATATCAAGAGTATTGCCTCCCAGATCGGATAAATTTCAGAGGGTTACCCCAGATAAGTTCCCCCCTTGCATTATATACACGCTAGATTTGATTAAGAAGGGGCAGAACTTATCCCATTACGGTCGTTTCCTTTTAACAACTTATCTTCTAAGTATCGGTAAATCCGTTGACGATATAATCGACATCTACCCAAGATCGCCAGACTTCAACGAGAGGATGACAAGATATCAAGTGGAACATATAGCTGGAATGAGAGGGGGGAGAAGGCGCTATAAGGTTCCAAGTTGTAGGACACTTGCCACTCACGGTCTATGCTTTAAAGATAAAATTTTATGCGCTAAGATCAGAAGCCCCTTTCAGTTTGGTAAAAAACCCTTATTCAAGAAAAAATCTACTGGTCAAATTCGTGAATGAGAACAAATGGATGAATGATTATGAATGAAAAGACTGTAGCAGTTTTGAAGCAAGCCTTTAAAGAGTTCTACTTTAAGAACGCAGAGAAGATAATCACTCCCATCAGAATGAAGGAGAGAGAGTTCGGTTATATGTCCTTCGATAAGGTCATGGTCAGGCATCTATCTTTTCAGACCGAAGGCGATCTTCGAGCTTTCCTTATCAAGGAGATGCCCCACTCAGTCTACTACTCTTGCGCATATTATTATGAACCGACTTTTGCCATGGATGAAAAGGGCTGGAAGGGGGCTGATCTGATATTTGACATAGATGCCGATGACATACCTACGAGATGCAAGGAAGAGCACGATCATTGGATATGTAAAGACTGCAATTTTATGGACAAAGGAAAAAGACCTGATAAATGCCCTAAGTGTGAAGGCATGAGAATAGATGAAAAGAATTGGGTCTGCCCCTTATGTCTAAAAGCCACAAAAGACGAGGCGATAAAGTTAATGGACTTCTTACTAAAAGATTTTGGTATTACAAAGGAGAACATCGAGGTTTATTTCTCAGGAGGAAGGGGATACCATGTAACTGTAGAAAGAAGTGCTCTGGAAGAGTTGGATCAGTTAGCAAGAAGTGAGATATCTGATTACGTTTCTGGCATCGGCCTTAATTTAGAGAGCCTCGGCATCTCCAAAAGAGCATCATACGAAAAGATGCAAAGGATGCTTCCATTGGCTAACGATTCGGGGTGGAGAGGTCGAATAGCTAAGTTCTTTTCAGAGATGGAATTCGAATGTTATAATAGTAACGATGTAAAAGACAAGATGATTTACATTTATAGAAAAATGAAGCATAAGAATTTTGAGAATTTTGTTGGAGAGGTCATTGGAAAGTTGAGCACAAAGATCGATGCGATGGTCACAACAGATATACATAGAATCTTCAGGCTTCCGAACACGCTACATGGTAGTACGGGTATGCTTAAAAGGAGATGTGACGATCTGCTCTCCTTCGACCCCTTCATCGATGCAGTTGCTTTAGGTGAAGAGCCTATGCAGATATTCGTCGACCATTCTCCAAAGTTTACTTTAATGGGGAAAATATTTGGACCTTATAAGTCGGAGAGGGTTAAATTACCATTGATGGCTGCTGTCTATTTGATAGGGAAGGGGTTGGCTGAGGTGGATTGATATGGGCGAGGCTATTCTCGATAGGATTTACAGATTGATTGAATCAGAATCTAAGAGCGATAGAGTTGAGAAGATTCCCAAGAGTCTCTATAAAGAAGTGGCTATTCATATGAATAAGATAATGAAGGGGATCAACCAGAGTGAGAAAAGTATCATGAGCAACTTGGCCTTCAAGGAAAGGGAACTTATTGGATGCTTGATAGATAGATTATTCGATTTGAGAATAAAAAAGGTACAGAGTATAGATGATACAGAATATCTGACTCCTGAGGAGAGGTACATAATCGAGCCTTTATCCCTATTTACCAAAAGACTGAAGAAAGTTAGCAGAGCTATAAAGAACGGTCAATCATCAAGATTGGAAAAGATATCTGATATTGTATCTTCTAGATTTACTATTGTCAAGTTACTGCAACCCACTCCATCGATAATAGGCATCGACCTGAAGAAGTACGGTCCCTTTAAGGAGGAGGATATAGCAGTAATCCCTCTAGAAAATGCAAGGCCTTTGATAAAGCAGAAAATAGTAAGCGAAGTATGGGTCGACGACTCGTAATGGAAGTGATAGTGTTTTATGCCCCTAGTTATAACTGTAGGCTAATCAAATATATCTTTCAAGTAAGGAGGAAATAGAATTCGATCTTCCCCTTCCCTGCTTCTGCCTGTCTTTTTTTGAGATTTACAAAGGCCGTCTTCTCTGAACCTTCTTTATATCCTCTTTAAGTGAAGGTACTATCTCGAGAAGTTTCTCAAGCGTAACGGTTTCCTCTGTCAGAGGAAGAGCGTACTCTTGTGCCGGTTCAATTACTACCATGGCCAGTGGAGAGACCCAAACCCCAAAGAAACCCTCTCCTTCCCTATTTATAGTCACGACCCTAATCACGGGGTAAAGTGTTCTATCGCCTATTTTAAGAGCTTCTCCGACCACCGTATCTGTCTCTATCTTGACCTCTCTAAGTTTTATATCTCTAAACAATGGTTTCACCTTCTCATCTTTCCGAAGAACTGCCTCACAGGCTTCTTGAAGAAGGCCCTTACAAAGGCTAGAACAATCCGCAGGAGCCTAACCTTCAATTCAACCATAATGGAGCCATCCAACCTTCTTTCTTGGAAGTCGGGCTTTACAGAAAGGTAAACCTTAGGAAAGACGTTGACTATCGATGCTAGAGACCATAAATAGCCACTCACTACCGCCGTATCGACTGGGCTATCCAAACCCATGACAACATCGCAGGAGAATCTTTTTATGGAAATAGATTTCATGGCAGCTTTCAATATATTTCTAATATATGGAAAAGATTCTACGAAGAGAGAAACCGTCTCTGGTATCCTTCTCCAGTAGAACTTTTCTTTTTCCTTTTCTTTCTTCTCCTTCTTTTTTTCTCCTTCTGAAGGTATCTTTCTCCGAATGAACCTTATTCTCATCCAACTCATACGAAAGCTTCCTTGAGTCAAAGAGCCTCTTTTGAACAGATTTAGAGATATGTGGAAGGGAACCAGCAAAAAACTCGATATAATCAACAAAAAAATAAGGAGGATGATAGCCAAGATGATATATATCAACTACGGCTCCTCTTTGGAAATCTTTTACTTCTCTTCCCTTTCTTCCTTCTTGGCTTCCATCTTTCCTCCGAACTTCTCCATCATTGTTGACGCCATCTCACCTATGAATTTGGCTATAGGGCCTGGTTTAGCTAGAGGTAGTACGCTTACACCTTCTGGTCCGGACACTCCTTTAAAGATGGCCACCATGGCTACAGGGTCGACGCCTGCACCTCCACCACCTCCTCCACCCTTCCCTCCTTCACCCTTTCCACCAGTGCCTTCACCTGTACCAGCACCGAAGCCCACGCCCACCCTAGTAACAGGGATAAGTATCTTATCCTCTATCTCCATGGGATCGCCTATAACATTCTTGATGGACAATATTTTCAGAAGTTCTTCAGCAGTCGTCCTAATCTGGTCTTCAGCACTCAATAATATCTCCACCTAATATTTAATCCTCTGCGAATAAAAGGTTTGTGTCAGGAATATGGCCTATAAGATTACCCAGCTAATCGTCCAAGGCTGTTAAACTAGTTAAATTCTCCGAACCGATATTGGGTAAAGAGAGTTGGTAGGTGATGGAATCACCTTCATGAACAAGTTTAGAGATATGAGGAAGCTTTATTGCTATCTCAAGCCTTAATGTAATTGTGAGCTTTCTGAACCAAGGGACATGTAAAAAACAGAACTAAACCTATGTATATTTGATATATATTAATCGAATGATAAAAGTTGAGGCCCGAATAATTACAAATTTTGTGGTAAATTCTACTTTATTGGTAATCCTTAAATATCCGAAATCTTCCAAAAAAAATGGCTATGTTGCCAAAGATATATAGTCGATCTTCCACTATAAAAGATGCCATCTCGACCCTAAAACAAGGAAAGATCGTACTTATGCATGATATGGATGATAGAGAGAACGAGACGGACATGGTGATCGCTGCTCAAAATGTTACTCCCGACCATATCAGGAGGATGCGTAAGGATGCGGGGGGCCTCATATGCGTAGCTATGAGATTCGATACAGCAAGAAAGTTGGGGCTACCATACATGTCGGACGTTCTTCAGATTGCTGGTGAAAAGTATCCTCATCTTCTAGAACTTATCAATTCTCAAGCATCTTATGGAAGGTCGACCTTTTCCATTTCTGTTAATCATAGAAGAACGTTTACAGGGATTACAGATCTTGATCGAGCACTCACTATCAAAAAGATAGCCAGACTTTGTGACTTTGCAATACAAGGTCTTGATGATGTCGAGTATCGTTTCGCCTCGAATTTTAGGGCACCGGGCCACGTGCAGCTTCTGATTGCCTCTGATGGCCTCATCTCTAATAGGGTAGGACATACAGAGCTCTCTGTCTATCTTGCCCAATTGGCAGGCCTCACCCCTGTAACGGTCATATGCGAGATGCTCGATGATAGAAGTCACAGATCTCTGCCACCTAAATCAGCCCAAGATTACGCAAAAATACATGGTATCCCTTTCATAGAAGGTTACGAAGTAGCAAGCTATTATAAAATTCAGATGAGGGGTAAAACTTGAGGAGTGCAAAAATAGGGATTGCTGACACAACCTTTGCAAGGGTAAACATGGCCAAGTTTGCTATGAATGTTTTGAGGCAGTATGGGAATGTCAAGATTATAAGATACACAGTGCCTGGCATAAAAGATCTGCCTGTGGCAGCAAAAAAGCTTTTTGAAGAGAAGAATTGTGATGCTTTGATGGTTTTTGGTATGCCTGGACCACATCCATTAGATAAGCAAAGTGCCCAAGTCGCTTCTACAGGTCTTATGATGGCTCAGCTCATGACGAACAAGCATTTAATAGAGGTATTCGTACATGAAGATGAAGCAAAAGACAATCATGAGTTATATGAAATAGCAAGAAATAGGGCTGAAAAGCATGCTCATAATGTACTTAAAATCCTCTTCAAGCCAGAAGAGCTCATTAAAGATGCTGGTATGGGCAAGCGCCAAGGATTGCCAGATGTCGGGCCGATAAAACTGTAGGAGGTGAATAAATGAATGGAGAAGATGCAAGTAGCTCTGGTCGTATCTGAGTTCAACTTCGATATCTCTTACCTTATGCTTGAGAGGGCCAAAGAGCATGCTACATTCTTAGGAGCCCAGATCACGTACATCTGCAAAGCACCCGGGTCCTTCGATATGCCCCTGTTAATCCAATCTTTGCTAGAGAAGAAGGATGTGAATGCTGTAGTGACCCTTGGGGCGATCGTAGAAGGTGAGACGAAGCATGATGAGATCATAGCGCAACATGTAACGAGAAAGATAACCGATCTATCGATCCAGTATAGAAAGCCGGTATCTCTTGGAGTTTCAGGACCTGGCATGACTAGGATTCAAGGCATGGAGCGTATAGATGAGTATGCAAAGAGGGCTGTCGAAGCTGCAGTCAAGATGGTGAGGCGTATGAGAATGCTGGAAGAGATGAAAGTTACTCAATATCCAGCCATGGTAGATTAGCATGAGCGACAAAGTGCATATGACCTTGATTAGGATAGACAACTACGGCCCATGGACTCTTGAGCTTGGTAATGACAGAGAGTACAGATTACAGATACTTCAGTCTCAGCTTCATGCTCATCTACAGAGATCCTTTGCAGAGAGAGGGGGAGCAGTCTTCTACAATCGCTTTGATGAAATGGTGGCTGTCAGTAATGGCATTCCCTTGGAGGATCACATAAAAATTCAAGAAGAAATATCAAAGAATTACCCCTTCACCATAAGCATGGGCATCGGGGTGGGTGAAACACCGTACAATGCATTGGAGATGGCTACAAGAGCCTTACAGAAATGTAGTAAAAGCAGAGGCGTAAAGAAGATAATGCCGGGTGGATTGAGTAGGCTCTACGAATATAGCGTACAGATAGTCCATGTAGATGTAGATGATATGACAGACAGATTCACCTATAGATTACCAGCTTACGATACAGCGTTGATGATCAATAGATTAAATGTAAAGTTAAGTGAGCTCTTCCTGAACCATAAAGCCCTAACTTTCTTCTGTGGCGGAGACAACTTCATGGCAGTAGCGAACGGTGTCTCAGAGAGGGAAGTCGAGGAAATTCTTTCGATGGTAAGCAAGGATTTCGATCTAATGCTAAAAGCAGGTATCGGTGTAGCTAGAACTGGGCGAAAAGCCATGGAGCTTGCCACTCAAGGGTTGGACATGATCAGGGATCGTAAGGCGAAAGGACCCGTTCACAAACTGTCAGATATTTTGTTATGAACGATTCTATAATCGAAGGAGTAACTGCACTAGTAGGCCAGAACTTAGAGGTAATGGAGAAGGCCTTCATAAGGATAAATGATGGTCGTTTTACGGACGTTAGGGAAGGTAATCCACAGAATCGATCGAGATGTGTCAGGTATAAATGGAAAGATATGGTTGCAATCCCAGGTCTGATAGATGCCCATACACATCTAGGCGACTCTTTTGCAAAGGATGTAGGAATAGGCAGTTCTCTCAAAGAGCTTTTCCGTCCCAAGACTGGATTAAAGCATAAGCTACTGGATTCAGTACCTGAAAGTCTAATCCTTAAATCGATGAGAGACTCGGCATTGGATATGTTAAGGTGTGGCGTTACAACATTTGCTGATTTTCGTGAAGGAGGAAAAAAAGGGGTGGTGCTCTTAAAGAGCGCCCTTAAAGGAGTGAAGATCAGGGCGATAATTCTTGGAAGACCAGATTACTATTTCAGTGAAGAAGAGGTTGTAACGGACTCTCCCATGCCAGATGAAAAGGTTCGTGAAGTAGAAGAAGTCTTAAAGATATGTGATGGGTTAGGGCTAAGTGGTCCCAACGAATATACTGATCGATCTATGAAGGAGATATCAAGGTTGGTCAGGGGAAGGAAGATATTCGCTATTCATACATGTGAAGACAGATATTCTATGAATTTTTCAATGAGAAATTTTCATAGAAGCGAGGTCGAGCGTGCTTTAAAGAATATCGATCTAGATTTTCTCGTCCATCTTACTCAAGCCAGAGAAGAAGATATAGAGCTTGTCTCAAATGCAAAGATCCCCGTTGTATGCTGTCCAAGAGCCAACTCGATCTTGGGTTTAGGGATTCCGCCAATAAGCTCGATGATCAAAAGTGGTATAACCGTTGCTCTGGGTACCGACAACGTTATGCTCAACTCTACAGACCTATTTCGTGAGATGGACTACACATCACGGATTTTAAGGGCCTTGGAGAGAGAGTCTTCAACGGTATCGTCTAAGGATATAATGAAGATGGTTACGATCAACGCTGCAAAGGCTCTGAAATTGGATAAAGAAATTGGGTCGATAGAGGAGGGGAAAAGGGCTGATGCTGTATTTATAAATATGAATACCAAAAACCTCAAGTCGGCAAAAGACCCCATCAACTCGATCGTTCATAGGGTCCGACCTGACGATATCCAAGCCGTGATGGTAGGAGGCGAGATAGTCTATGGTTCTCTCCAAGAATCTGAATAATGATAGACCTTATGTTATCTTGAATGCAGCCATGACTCTAGATGGTAAGATCGCGACAAAGACAGAGGACTCTAAGATATCTAGCAAACAAGACCTTGTAAGGGTACATGAGCTTAGAGCATCTGTGGACGCTATAATTGTTGGTATAAATACAGTTCTAGTCGACGATCCATCTTTAACGGTTAGGTATTGTGAAGGAAAGAACCCCATGAGGGTGGTGTTAGATAGCAGAGCGAGGATACCTGTCGAATCAAGGGTAATCTCCTCGAACTCTCCTACCCTGATCTCGACCACCAGCAAAGCACCAGAAGATCGAGTAAAGAATCTTGAGAGGGCTGGAGTAAAGGTAATAGTATGTGGAGAGGGAAAAAAGGTCGATCTAAAGATATTACTCAAGAAACTTAAAGATATGGGTATAAGAAAGGTACTTGTAGAAGGTGGAGGTAACATCAACTGGAGTTTCATCAACCAGAATTTGTTCGATGAGTTAATTGTCACTATATGCCCATTTATCATTGGGGGAAGAGATTCGGTAACTCTGGTCGAAGGCGATGGGGTGGCAAAAATAGATGAAGGATTTCGAGTGAAACTCTTCGAAGTGAAACGGTTTGGGGATGAATTAGTCTTAAGATATAGACCTTTAAGGTGAATTTATTGAAGAACTACCTTCCCGATCTAACTTGGCAAGAAGTGGATGATCTAAGGAATATAACTGATAAAGTCTTGATCCCAATAGGAAGTCTTGAGCAACATGGCCCACATCTACCACTCTCTACAGATACGATCATAGCCTTTGAAGTAGCTAAAAGGGTTGCTGAAAAATTAAATATCGCATTGACCCCGCCAATAAACTTCGGTTTCTCTATTGAGCATATGGACTTCCCAGGAACCATATCTTTGAAGCCTCTGACGCTGTCAATCCTTCTGGAAGATGTATGCTCAAGTTTGGCCCAAAACGGCTTCAAGAAGATCTTCATCATAAACGGTCATGGTGGCAATAAAGCAATTATAGAGAGTGCTATTCAGTCCATCAAAAACGATCTGGACATTTCGTTATACTCCTTTACATTATTGAACATGGTTGAGAAGGTCTTCGATAAGATAAGGGAGTCTCCAAGAGGAGACGCGGGACATGCCGATGAAGTTGAGACTTCTTTGATGTTCACCATCTGTCCCGAAAATGTAAGGACGGAGAGATGTGCAGACGAATCTCCCAAGTTTCGTCCTTATCTTCGATTAGAGGCAGCAGAAGAAGGGTTCTCATTTGCTTGGAGGATGAAGGAGGTAAGCGATTCCGGGGTGATCGGCTCACCCACTAAAGCCTCTGCAGAGAAGGGAAAGTTGCTTTTAGAAGATCTAGTCGAAAGGATCGCTGTAATCGTGGGCGACCTTTAAAATTAATTAACTTAATTTTTTTCTCAGTTAATAATCATTTTTAACTAGATATTTTTTATAAATAAAAATTAATTAAATAATAGTCTCAATATTCTTATGATCATGAAAACGATCACGCCAGAAGAGATGACAATAGCTGATGAGAATTCAGAGCATCTTGGAGTGCCAAGGATCCTCTTAATGGAAAATGCAGGGAAAGGCATCGCAGAGATCGTAGGGGAGAAGCTGAAGAAGATCTCAGGTAAAAAAGTTGTAGTCATGGCTGGGACTGGGAATAACGGAGGAGACGGTCTCGTATGTGCAAGGCATCTATCTAATAAAGCGAAGGTAAATGTCATCCTTTTAGGAAGAGTTAAGGACATAAAAACCGATGAGGCTTTAGCGAACTGGAAAGTAATAGAGAAGATGAAGATCGGCCTTAGGTATGCTCTGACACCCGATACCGATTCATTGATCAAATTAAAGAGTGAAATAGAGGAAGCAGACATCATAGTCGATGCTATATTTGGAACAGGGATCAGGGGAAAGATAAGAGAGCCTTTCTCATCGGCCATAGATATGATCAATTCATCGAAGGGCTTTAAAGTTGCTGTCGATGTACCTTCTGGTCTAGACCCCTTAACTGGCGATGTTCACGATAAATGTGTGATCGCAGACATCACTGTAACTCTGCATAAAATAAAGGTTGGATTGGCAGATAAAAGTAGTATAACTGGTGATTTAATCGTATCTTCAATAGGTATGCCACAAGAGGCTGAGATCGTAGCTGGACCCGGGGATGTACGTTATTCTATAAAGCCAAGGAATAAATTTTCAAAGAAAGGAGATTTTGGTCGTTTATTAATAGTAGGAGGGAGCAAAGAGTACTCTGGGGCACCAACTTTGGCAGCCCTTGCAGCTCTCCGTACAGGCGCTGATATAGCAATCATAGCTGCACCAAGGAGCGTGGCTCATGTAATCCGATCCTTCTCCCCAAACCTCATAGTTAGAAGGTTAGGGGAAGATTACCTCACATCAGAGGATCTGCCAGAGTTGAAGAATTTGGCAGAGCGTTGCTCGAGTATAATAGCAGGTCCAGGTCTTGGGTTGGAAGGAGAGACGAAAGACGCTATTTTGAGCTTTATGAAAACAGTTGGAAAGGATAAGCCTATGTTGATCGATGCCGATGCTCTAAAAGCTCTATCAAAGGACCCTACTTGCTTACAAAGTTATCCCGCAGTGCTCACCCCCCATGCAGGAGAGTTCGAGATCGTTACACACAGCATGATGGCGCCCCCAGATGCTTTAGAGGAGAGGATAAAACATGTCAAGAAAGAGGCAAAGAGATTGGGCATAACTATACTCTTGAAGGGTCACGAAGATATAATATCTGATGGCAATCATTTCAAGATAAATCTGACTGGAAACCCAGGTATGACTACTGGTGGGACGGGAGATATACTGTCCGGCATAGTAGCTACATTATTAGCTTGGGGGATAACGCCCTTTAGAGCTGCCTGTGCCGGTGCCTTCATATCTGGATCTGCTGGAGACCTAGCTGTAAGGGATAGGGGATACCATATAATGGCAACCGATGTTATAGATAAGATTCATGAGGTGTTGAAGAAATTCGATGCCCCCACCTAAAGATGAACTTCTTAAGAAAGAGCTTTAAACCGCTATTATAGATCGGTTTTGGTTGCAATGGCTTTTAAGAAGAGAGGAACAATAAGTTGGACTGAGATTCAGCATCTTTTGATAGCATGGATCGTACTTGGGGTAGCTTTCTCTATGCAGGGACTATACATAAACTCGCCTCTAAACTCATTCATAAGCTCTCTCACTATATCTCTATTGACTCTGGGTGCGGGGTTCATAGGCCATGAGTTGGCCCATAAATTTGTAGCTCAAAGATACCGATACTTGGCAGAGTTCAGAATCTGGCCTTTAGGGTTGGTCCTTGCCTTATTTTTCGCTTTGGTCTCGGGAGGACAGATAATCTTCGCCGCTCCTGGAGCGGTATACATCGTACCAATTTCCTTTAGTTTAGGTCTCGGCATCAGCAGGAGAGAAAATGGTATAATCTCTCTAGCAGGCCCTCTAAT